>CABUBS010000050.1 GCA_902489855.1 uncultured Collinsella sp. | reverse complement strand
ACGGCAACTTTGGCGCCATCGTGCGCTCTGCCGAGGTCGTGGGCGCGGCGGGCGTCGTCATTGCCAACAAGCGTGCCGCCGGTGTGACCGTCGGCAGCTACAAGACTTCTGCCGGCGCCGTCATGCATCTGCCCATCGCACAGGTTCCCAATATCGCCCGTGCACTCGACGACCTCAAGGCCGCCGGCTTTTGGGTGGGTGGAGCCTCCGAGCACGCCGAGGGCAGTTGCTGGGACGCCCCCTTCGAGGGCCGCGTTGCGCTCGTCATGGGTTCCGAGGGCGACGGCATCTCGCGCCTGGTGCTCGAGAAATGTGACTTTTTAACCAAGCTTCCCCAGCGCGGCATGACCGAGAGCCTCAATGTTGCCCAGGCGACCACGGCGCTGTGCTTTGAGTGGCTGCGCCGCAACGCCGGCGAGCTTATGGGGGAGGAGTAGCGCATGTCCAAGAAGAACCGCGCCAAGTCCAAGGCCAAGCGCTTTGGCGAGGGCTCGGCCAAGCCGATTGTTTCGGCCGCGACCTATGGCGTGGGCGGCAATGCGTTTGCGCAGGCCATCGCCGATCCGGTCTCGACGGTGCACTCCAATAAGCCCGAGCTGCTGGTGGTCGACGGCTACAACGTGATTCACTGCACGCCGCGCTACGAAAAGCTCGTGTACGACCATTCCGACGATCCGTATTCCAGCGACGTCCATGATATGGCGCGCACTGCCCTCATCAACGACGTTGCCGCCTTTGCGCAGGGCCGCTACGAGGCCGTGATTGTGTTCGACGGCGCGGGTAATATCTCCAGCGAGCGCCCCAACCTGCCGGCCCGCGGCGTGCGCATCGAGTTTTCGCCGACGGGCGTCTCTGCCGATACCGTGGTGCAGAAGCTCTGCATCGAGGCACGCGAGGAAGGCCGCTCGTGCTCCGTGGTATCGAGCGACGGCACGATCCAGGCTGTCGTCATGGGCAAGGGTGTCACGCGTATCTCGAGCCGCATGCTGGTGGACGAGATCAAACAGATCGATAACGACGTTCACGAGGCCGAAGAGGCCCCGCAGATTAAGATGACCCTGGGCAGCCGCCTAAGCTCCGATGCCCTGGCCAAGCTCAAGGCCCTGCGCGGGAGGTAGGGGAGCTGGCGGGGCGATGCTGTCTCGCTAACTCCATTCAGCGAGGTCGATCATTCTTTCGAGGCGCCATGTTAGCGCCTCTTTTAGATAAGGTAGTCTCGCTGTAAGAGCGTCGTTTTTGGATAGGATTTCGATTGCCTCGTCAACGAAACCCTCGAGCTTGTCGTCGTCAAACCAGTTCATATCCTCAACAAGCAGCATTTGTTTCGCGGGTCTTGAATAAAACTGCGCGCTGGTAAAACTGTGCTCTCCTGCCTTAAGCTCCTCTGGAGAAACGTTGCACCAGAGCGATGAGCCCGAATCGAAGATGGGGGCAGGTCTGCAGGCTAGCGTGTTGACGTTTCGCACAAGGCCAAAGTTACGCCAATGACGGTCATAGTTGGCGATGATGTCGTCGCACACGATCATGCGGCCAAGGGCATCCTTGACGCCTGTTACCCCGAGCTTCTCGCAGTTTGCTACATATCGCTCGTAGTCGGTTAGTCTTTCATCTGCGTTTGCATGCTGGTTTACATAAAACGCAGGGACATATTCTTCTTCGTCAGTTAAGAAGACATTGCATGTGCTCAAGGCGGAAGTACCCACGCCTTCGAGCGAATAGGGTACATAATCGCAAGCGTTTAGGATGCGACGGTGAAGCGCGGTCGCCACCAGCTCGTTATAAGGTTCCTGGTTCAGGTGCGCTCCGGCCTTATGCAGAATTCGACGCCCGCCCTCGCACGTCCAGTACTTTTGAAGATTGCCGTCCGAGGTGTTGTCGGGCTTTGCGGCAGCTGCCTTGCCCTCTGGGGCGAAGGGTGCGATGGACAGAGAGACGTCGTCAAAAGCGTTATTGAAGAAGTTAATATCTTCCCACGCGAGACCGGAGCCCTGGGGCCTAATCCAATACTGGTCGGATAAGGAGAGGCCGAGATTTCGCTGGACGAGTTCATCGGGAACATCGACTGCGGCTTCTGCAAGCAGGGAGGCTAGCCCAATGCGTGCGAGCGGGATACCGCGGCCGCGCCACCAGATGCGGAAGGAGTCGAGCGATATGGGGCTATTAGGGCCAAATACTCCAATAGGGGCGTGGGCGTAATCGATGTCGGCACCGATGTGGGTAAAGTCTTTTCGCGATGTGCTGTAGACCAGCTGAACGACTTCGTGTGTGCGGTTCATGAGGGTGAACGCGATCTCGCTCTTACCGTGGCCGCGGCGGGGACGTCCCCCCGTTTTGGTCACGGAACGGAGTCGCGTGTCGACGCTGCCTTTGTCGATGAGCCATACACCAGAAGCCTTGCGGGCCTCAAGTGCTCCGTTTTTTATGAGCTCCTGCACCCTGCGCGGGGTGATGTCGAGTAGCTCTGCAGCTTCCTTCGTGGTCAACATCGCGAAACCCTTCGCCAGAACGAATAGTTTTATCTATTCCATTGTAATTAAAACTATTCGGTCTGACGAATAGTTTTAAGATTGAGGGCGAACTGATAGAAATGAACGGGCCTGGTACCTGTTGTTGCTGGATTTTGCATATTTGTATAACGCCGTGCGGTCTGTTGCGCCTCGTCCGCAATTCCATTATTCTTAACTGGCTTCGCGCGAAAGCGCCAAGTGTGCCAGTGTGGCGCAACGGTAGCGCAACTGATTTGTAATCAGTGGGTTGCAGGTTCGATTCCTGTCACTGGCTCCATGAGAGTTTCGGGCTCTGTCTCTATATGGGACAGAGCCCGTTTCTATTTAGGTGGTGCGCCATCGGGTTAGCGCCCATCCCGTTTTTGGTTTGTCTCGTCCTCCAGTTTGTCTAAATCTGTAACACCAAGACCGATATTTGGCATCTAACTGTTACAGATTGAGATGAAACTTAGGGTGTTTTAGGAATATCTTGATCTGTAACATGTAGAAGCGGAATAGGCCTCTTGCTGTTACAGATCGAGACAAGGGCGGGTGCGGACCTGGATGTTCTGCTCGAGCGTGGATTTCTGGACACGCGAGAGAAGAAAATCTTCCGACCGGAGAACGAGCGTGGATAATTAACTTGGATAGGGAGCTAAGGTAAACACCGATTGTCTATCGAAGGCTTTAGAAACAACGACCCCGATTTCATTGTGGAATCGGGGTCGTTTGTGCCTGAGGAATCCGAATGGATTAATCGAGCTCCTAAGGGACTTCTTGGGTTCTTGCTAATGGTCTGCCGAGGATGTCCCCAATGCAAGCAGCGGGCATCTACTCAATATAGTTGGGATTCTTCTTGATGATCACGCGTGCAGCGATGAACGAGACAACGATGGCGATGACGGCGACAACGCACGCCAGTACGAAGTTGCCCATGGATCCATCGGGAGCGATAAAGATCAGCGCAGAAAGAAGACCGGGGCATGCTCCCGCAACATACTCCTTCAGGACGAAGATGCCTGCAGGGAGTCCCGCGCAGAGGGCGCCGATTGCTGTGCCGACAAGCAGGCGGGGACGCTCGATGAGGCAGCCGTAAAATGCGGGCTCAGTTACGCCACAGAGTGCGGTGACGGCAACCGTGGTGACCATACCTCTCTTCTCCTTGTTGCCTTTCATTGCAGTTGCCAAGGCGAGACTCGTGCCGCCAATGCAGAGGTTTGAGATGAAGCCAAAGATGATGGGCGCCCAGCCGAGCTGCGCCAAGCTCGTAACTTCGATCGCGATGTAGGCCTTATCAAGACCGAGCATGACAAAATAGGGGTTAAGGGCTGCAAGGATTGGAGTAGCGATAAATGCCACGTTATCCATGAGCCACGTGGCGGCATCACTCAGCGCGTAGCCCATCATGCTGCCGGCGGGGCCGAGGATAATCAGCTCAACAGGCACGACGATGATCATGGTGAGCAGCGGCTTCAAGAACAGTTTGGTAATGTCGGGGATGATTTTCTGAAGACCGCGATCAACAAAGTACATGAACACAACGCCCAGTACGATTGGCACCACCGTGCTCGAGTAGTCATTCGTCGGGATGGGGATGCCAAGAAAGTCGAGACCCTCAGCACCGCTAATAGACGAGCTAATCATGATTGCGCCCAGCAGTGCGCCCATGATAGGCTGCATCTTCATGACGGCGGCGAGCTGATAGCCGAGGTAAACGGGCAGGAAGCTAAATGAGGCGCTGAAGATCGCCAGCAGAACCTGGGCGGTTCCGCTATCGGTGCTCAATCCACAATAATTGACCAGGAGATTCTTGATCGAAAGAATGAGTCCGCCAACGATGAGCGCCGGGACGATGGGCATGAATACCTGTGCAGAGACGTTCCCGAATTTCTCAATCAAGCCCATGGCGGTGTTACCGCTTTTAATGCCTTCTGCAAGGTCTTTGGCGGTTTGGGCATCGTCGGCAACCGTGCCACCGCCGACTTCGATTCCCGCGAAGTCGAGGAAGTCGTTGTAGGCCTCGGTGACGTTGGGGCCGATGATCACCTGAAGCTGGCCACCGCTGACTACTGCCCCGAGCGCCTGGTCAGCCGATTTGGCGAGCTGGAGATCGATGATCGAGGTGTCTCGTGCGTCGATGCGAAGGCGCGTCGCACAATGAGTTACCGATGTAATGTTCTCTTTGCCGCCAACAGCCTTTAGGACTGTTTCGGACATTGCCTGATATTTCATCTCTTTCTCCTAACCTTCCTGCTCCTGATACTTCGAGATAAGGTCTCGGTACCAATACCAGCTCTTTTTGGGGGTGCGCTCCAGATTGTTCTCGAAGTCGATATGGACAAGTCCGTATCGTTTTTCGTAGCCGTTGATCCAGCTATACAGATCCATCGTCGACCAGAGGTAGTAGCCCTCAACGCGCGCGCCGTCGCGCTTAGCCCTCATCATGTGCTCGATGAACTGGCCCAGAAGCTCGATGCGGTCATCATCGTGGATTATTCCGTCTGCGTCTGGTTGCTCATAGGCGCCATGTCCGTTTTCCGTAATAAAGATGCGGGGCGCGTCATAGCGCTCGTGGACATCCATGATGGTTGAATACATGCAACTTGGGAGTATTTCGCGGCCCCATTTATTGCGGGGAACATTGCTGTCGCGGGCGCTTTCAAACAAGGGCGCAATGCATTTTCCTTCGACCTTTTTGCTCGAACCGCCCTTATTGTTCGCCGAAACGGCAAGCTCTCCACCGTGCCAGTCGGTTACATACTCTCGGCAATACACGTTGAGTCCAATAAAATCGACTTTACCGTCTCTGAATTCTTCTACGTCATTTGGGGATCGATAGAGCGAGACGCCAAGTTTTTCAAGGATTTCGTCCATTTCTGGCGGCAGTTGACCCTGAAGTGCTGGTGCCAGAATCATGCGATTGGCGAAAAAGTCTGCGTATCGAAATACGTCATCGGGGTGCTCGGTTGCCGGGTCGAGTTCGACAACGCCGCCATCGTGGACGGCGCCGATGATGCCGTCGTAGCCCATTTGACGATATGCTCGGACTGCGAGTGCGCTTGCGCGCATCAGGTTGTACTGAAACTGCATGTACGACTGAACGTCGAGCGATCGATTGGGGGGATAGTTGCCCAACATGTTTACGCAGTAGCTGTAGAAATGCGGCTCGTTAACGGTAGCCCAGATTTTGACGCGGTCTCCAAAGCGCTCAAAGCAAATCTTGGCGTATTTGCAGAACCACTCTGCCATATCGTTGTTCAGCCATCCGCCTTTGCAAGCAAGCGTGAATGGCAGATCGTAATGGAACAGCGTAACGTTGGGCTCTATGCCATTTTCGAGGCAGCAATCAATGACCCGATTATAAAAATCGATACCCTTTTCATTCACTTCACCGATACCCGTGGGGATGATTCGACTCCATGAAAGAGAGAAGCGATAGGTGTTTTGTCCGCCTTCTTTCATCATGCGGATATCTTCTTCATAGCGATGGTAGAAGTCGCAAGATACATCACCGTCAACATGGTTGATGTTCTTATTGCTTGTGTGGTTAAAGAAATCCCACTCGCCAAGGCCTTTGCCGTCTTCGTTCCAGGCACCCTCGCACTGATAAGACGCCGTGGCGGAACCCCAGAGAAACGGGATGTTGTTCACGTTGCCCATGAATCCCCTTTCCATCATTCAACACGGTGGATACGTGTGGCGGAATTACGATTAAGATGACGTCAACTGATTTGAATCATAGGAGAACGACCAAAGCTGTTTGATTCAATAAATGAACTATGATTTCGAGGAGAGCGGAAAGAGGGATCACGTGAATATCAATGACTTCGATGTGCTCAATCGCATTAGCTCCATCATCAACAGCGAGTTTGGGTCAAACGATGCCGCCATCGCTCGATATCTCATCGCTCACATTAGGCGTTCGAGCGAAATCAATGTTGCCACAATAACCCGCGATGCATTCGTGACCCGTTCCGCTGTTCGTCGTTTCTGCAATCGATTGGGCTACCAGTCTCTTAGCGATTTGAAAGAATCATTTACTCAATCAGTCTTTCCAAGCGACTTAAGCCATCGAGAGGAGGAATTTGGCTACGAGGAGTACAGGGCAGAGCTCGACGTTCGCATGATCGAGATGTTCGCTGAGGTTGAAAGCGGCGTGTCCGATATCGCTATTAAGCACCTTGCCGACGAAATTGATGGCCATAAAAACGTTGAAATCTGGTGCACCAATAATGTGAGCGCCAATCTCGTACGATTTCAGCAGGAAATGTTTTATGCGGGCAAGATAGTTCGCATAGTTGCTGGGGCTAACGTCGCGGAATTGAAAAACATGGGAGACGCTTCGCAGTCATTGATAATTCTCGTATCGGTCTCCGGGCTATTTGCGTCCCAGGCGCGTGAGTATCTTGATTGCCGTTCGGGCAGGAAGATTCTAATTACTGCGTTTAGCAACGATGACAAATCGAGGTCTTTTGACCGTGTATGTCGTCTTGGTAATGCGGGAAACGGAATTGACCGACTCGGCGTTTATTCGAAATACGCCATGACCTATTTCTTCGACTTGCTATCGTCGTGTTACTTGAGTCGCTACCCCTGCACCAAGGGGGAGCCGCTCTATGGGTCTACTTTGGTCTGGCCCGAGCAGTAGCGGCTCTATAGTTCTCCCGTCTGGAGAATGAGCGTGGATAATCTCCGCTTTGGGCTTAGAGCCGCGCTAAAAGCGGGAGATTATCCACGCTTGAACGTGCCGTGGAAGCACGATCGTGACCTATGTAATAGTGCAAGAGGGTCGGTATCGAAGGTCGATGCTGCAGATGTACTCCACCGTGACAAAGTGTTACCTCGGGAAACGTCACCTCAGTATCCAAAACCACCGTCCTTCATATCCAAACTCAACAAAACCGCAGGTCACGGCTATATAGATACGCCCGGCACCGTGTATCTAGAGGTTTTCGTTGACAGCCCCCAAGGTTGCATCGTATTATCTTTTTCGTTCGCGGGGGCGGCGGTCCAAAAGACCAAAGGACCTGCGGATACTTGAACGATTGGGAGTTTGCCCGAGTGGTTAATGGGGACGGGCTGTAAACCCGTTGGCTCTGCCTACATAGGTTCGAATCCTATAGCTCCCACCCGTCAAGTGCCTGTATAGCTCAGTCGGTAGAGCACTTCGTTGGTAACGAAGAGGTCACCAGTTCAAGTCTGGTTGCAGGCTCCATCCGGCGGTGTAGCTCAGTTGGTTAGAGCACACGGTTCATACCCGTGGCGTCACTGGTTCGAATCCAGTCACCGCTACCATAGGTAACACGGTGGCTTCTCAATAGTATGTTGAGAGGCCACTATGGTATAAAGGCAAAGTCCCGTCCGGGGACGACCTGTTTAGAGGAGGGCTTTATGGCCAAAGAGAAGTTTGAGCGCACTAAGCCGCATGTTAACATCGGCACCATTGGTCACGTCGACCACGGCAAGACCACGCTGACCGCCGCCATCACCAAGGTTCTCTCCGAGACCGAGGGCTGCAAGGCTGACTTCACTGCGTTCGAGAACATCGACAAGGCTCCCGAGGAGCGCGAGCGCGGCATTACGATCTCCGTCTCCCACGTCGAGTACGAGACTGCTGCCCGTCACTACGCTCACGTTGACTGCCCGGGCCACGCTGACTACGTCAAGAACATGATCACCGGTGCTGCTCAGATGGACGGCGCTATCCTGGTCATCGCCGCTACCGACGGCCCCATGGCTCAGACCCGCGAGCACATCCTGCTCGCCCGTCAGGTCGGCGTTCCCTACATCGTCGTCTTCCTGAACAAGTGCGACATGGTCGACGATGACGAGCTCATCGACCTCGTCGAGATGGAGACCCGTGAGCTCCTCTCCGAGTACGATTTCCCCGGCGACGACATCCCCGTCATCCGTGGTTCCGCTCTGGGCGCTCTCGAGGGCGACGCCAAGTGGATGGACGCTATCCGCGAGCTCATGAAGGCCGTCGACGAGTACATCCCGACGCCTGCTCGTAACAACGACCTCCCCTTCCTGATGGCCGTTGAGGACGTTATGACCATCTCCGGCCGTGGTACCGTTGCTACCGGCCGTGTCGAGCGCGGTGAGCTCAAGCTCAACGAGCCCGTCGAGATCGTCGGCATCAAGGATACCCAGAACACCGTCGTTACCGGTATCGAGATGTTCCGTAAGTCCATGGACTTCTGCGAGGCTGGCGACAACGTCGGTCTGCTGCTCCGTGGCATCAAGCGCGAGGACATCGAGCGCGGCCAGGTTCTCTGCAAGCCCGGTTCGGTTACCCCGCACACCAAGTTCACCGGTGAGATCTACGTTCTGACCAAGGAGGAGGGCGGCCGTCACACCCCGTTCTTCGATGGTTATCGTCCTCAGTTCTACTTCCGTACCACCGACGTTACCGGTACGGTCAAGCTCCCCGAGGGCACCGAGATGGCTATGCCTGGTGACCACATCACCATCGAGGGCGACCTCATTCACCCGATCGCTATGGAGGAGGGCCTGCGCTTCGCTATCCGCGAGGGTGGCCACACCGTCGGTTCGGGCATCGTCTCCACGATCATTGAGTAAATTAGCTCTTTGATATAGCTGACTTAGAGAACCCGGCACTTATATGGGTGCCGGGTTCTTTTCTGCAATGGATATTGAGCCGTTGCTGGTGTCGAGAGGATCGATAATGGTCCTGGATGCACCGTCGATTAGATCTCGATGGCTTCATTGATGTGTTCCAAATATGAATGGATCCACCGAGAACCAATTGACTCGAGGTTTTCATTGACAGCACTTATGTGGAGCTGATAAAGTAACAACTCGTGCCCGTACGGGGCGGAAATGAAAGGTTCAGGATACATGCGTACTCTAGTTACTCTTGCGTGCACTGAGTGCAAGCGCCGCAACTATACGACCACCAAGAACAAGTCGACCATGCCTGATCGTATGGAGATCAAGAAGTATTGCCCCTGGTGCCGTCACCACACGCTGCACAAAGAGACTCGCTAGTCTCTAGTCACATACGCCAGTAGTTCAATTGGTAGAGCATCGGTCTCCAAAACCGAGTGTTGAGGGTTCGAGTCCTTCCTGGCGTGCCAGTCATTATTCCGTAAGCTCCCACTTGGGGGCTTACGGTTTACTCATGTATAAGCGCATTGCGCGGAGGTAACCCAAATGGCCAACAAGAAGAACAAGAAGAAGGCTCAGCAGCCGGCACCTGCCAACAACGCTGCCGCCAACTCCAAGGTTGAGGCCAAGAAGGCCGTTGCCAAGAAGAACGAGAAGGCTGCGAAGTCCAAGAAGAACGAGAAGCCTGGTTTCTTCGCCCGCACCAAGAAGTATTTCGCTTCGGTCAAGTCCGAGATGAAGCGTGTCACGTGGCCCGATAAGAAGGAGCTCGTGAACTACTCGGTCGTCGTTTGCGCTTCTCTGGTCGTCGTCGGCGTCGTCATCGCTCTGCTCGATGCTGGCTTTGGCGAGGCTCTTGCTCTGTTCTCTGGATTGAGGGGCTAAACCATGTCTAAGCGTTGGTACGTCGTTCACACTTACTCCGGATACGAGAACCGCGTAAAGTCCGATCTCGAGCATCGTATCGAGACCATGGGCATGCAGGACCGTATCTTTGATATCGAGATTCCTATGGAGCGCGTCACCGAGATCAAAGAGGGTGGCAAGCGCGAGACCAAGGATTCCAAGATCTTCCCGGGTTATGTCCTGGTCCGCATGGAGATGGATGACGATGCTTGGACGTGTGTTCGCAACACGCCCGGCGTCACCGGTTTCCTAGGCGGCAACGGCAAGCCCGCTCCGCTTTCCCGTGACGAGTACAACAAGATGACTCGTCGTCCCGGTAAGGGCGATTCGCCCAAGCGCACCTCGGTTGATATTCAGGTCGGCACGTCCGTCCGCGTCACCGATGGCCCGCTTACCGACTTTGATGGCAAGGTCTCCGAGGTTAACACCGAGGCCGGCAAGCTCAAGGTCACGCTGATGATCTTTGGCCGCGAGACGCCGGTCGAGCTCGACTTTAACCAGGTCGCTGTCATCGCTTAAGTTTTCGTCCGTTCGCGCGAGCGTGCTTCTTCTGTGACTGCTCATCTCAGGAGTGCTTCTAACACGTGCGTGCTTACGATATAGCAAGTACTTCACACTCGTGATTCGAAAGGAATGACCATGGCTGAGAAGAAGGTTGCCAACGTCATTAAGCTCCAGATTCCTGCTGGTGCAGCTAACCCCGCTCCTCCCGTCGGCCCCGCCCTGGGCGCTGCTGGCGTGAACATCATGCAGTTCTGCCAGGCCTTTAACGCCGAGACGCAGGACAAGAAGGGCGACATCATCCCCGTTGAGATCTCTGTCTACGAGGATAAGTCCTTCTCCTTCATCACCAAGACCCCGCCGGCGGCTCACCTCATCAAGAAGGAGCTGAACCTTAAGTCTGGTTCCGCTAAGCCCCAGGCCGACAAGGTTGGTCAGCTCTCCCAGGAGCAGCTCACCAAGATCGCCGAGATCAAGATGCCGGACCTCAATGCCAACGACATTGACGCCGCCAAGAAGATCATCGCCGGTACCGCCCGTTCCATGGGCGTCACCATCGCTGAGTAGCGATTTCTTATGGTAACGACGGGTGCTCCGACCGGGGTGCCCGTTAAATGTGTGCAATAGGGCACACGATACGATGTGGGAGGGCTCACGCCCGTTTAACCACAGGAGGTAATGCACATGGCTAAGCATGGTAAGAGCTATAACGCCGCTGCCGAGAAGATCGACCGCGCCACGCTCTACACCCCCCTTCAGGCTGCCAAGCTCATCAAGGAGCTCGACACCGCCAAGTTCGACGAGACCGTCGAGGCCCACTTCCGTCTGGGCATCGATACTCGTAAGGCTGACCAGAACATCCGTGGTTCCATCTCCCTGCCCCACGGCACCGGCAAGACCGTTCGTGTTGCCGTCTTCGCCGAGGGCGAGAAGGCCCGCGAGGCTGAGGCTGCCGGCGCCGACATCATTGGTTCCGACGAGCTCGTCGCCCAGATTCAGAAGGGCGAGATCAACTTCGACGCCGCTATCGCTACGCCGAACATGATGGCCAAGGTTGGCCGCATCGGTAAGATCCTTGGTCCCCGTGGCCTCATGCCGAACCCCAAACTCGGCACTGTGACCATGGACGTCGCCAAGATGGTCTCCGAGCTCAAGGCTGGCCGCGTTGAGTACCGCGCCGACCGCTACGGCATCTGCCATGTGCCCCTGGGCAAGAAGTCCTTCTCTGAGCAGCAGCTCGTCGAGAACTACGCTGCCCTGTACACCGAGATCCTGCGCGTCAAGCCCTCTTCTGCTAAGGGCAAGTACGTCAAGTCCATCTCCGTGTCTTCCACCATGGGCCCTGGCGTCAAGGTCGATCCCGCTGTCCAGCGTGACTTCCTGGCTGAGTAACTGCTAGTTACTGCCTGAGTACAGCAAGCATTGCTAAAGAAACCCGGTTCTGCCTTTTGCAGGACCGGGTTTCTTGCTATCGCGTCAAAAGCACCACAAAGGGGACAGTGTCCTCTTTGTGGTGGTTACCAGGGTGTTCTGGCCGTTGAGGACTCGATGGCTTCGTGGCGTTTGAGCTCGCGGCGCATGGTTTGTGAGTTGAGCCAGGCTGCTTGCCAGCCGCGGATGGGGTAGTGCGTCTGGTCGAGCTCAAACTGCGTATAGCCGCAGGCGTTGATGATCGTCGTTCCACACACATGCTGACGCTCGCGCTGAAAATCGCAACCGTAGCTTTGGTGCACATGTCCGTGCACCATGTAGTCGGGATTCCAGGATTCGAGTGCTGTGTTAAAGCATTCGAATCCTCGATGCGGCAGATCGTCCAGATCACCCATACCGGCGGCGGGTGCATGGGGTACCGAGGGATTCGCATTGCGGGCCTTGGCGG
>CABUBS010000049.1 GCA_902489855.1 uncultured Collinsella sp. | reverse complement strand
CGACGCAGGCGGGTGCGCAGGACGGCAAGCTCTTCCTCGCTGGCGCCAGCGGCTTCCTTCTTGGTGATGGCGACCTCGAGCTCGCGAGGATTATCCAGGAACTCATGAAGCGGCGGATCGAGCAGGCGGACGACCACATCGCGACCGGACATGGTCTTGAACATCGCCAGGAAGTCCTCGGTCTGAACCTTGAGCAGGACGGCCAGGGCCTGCTGCTTCACAGCCTCATCGTCAGACAGGATAAAGCTCTGGATGATATTCTTGCGATCGCCCAGGAACATGTGCTCGGTGCGGCACAGGCCTATGGCCTCGGCACCAAACTCGAGGGCGAGCTCGGCGTCCTCAGGGTTGTCGGCGTTGACGCGCACGTGGTTGGCGTGGCCATCGGTCTCGTCCAGACGAATCTCGTCGGCCCAGGACAGGATGGTGTCCAGGTCGCCGGTGAGCTCAGCCGAAACCAGATCAACGGCGCCGTCGACGACGATGCCCTGGGTACCGTCGATGGAGATAACGTCGCCCTCGTGCAGCACGCGGTCGCTGCCCTCGATGCGCACGACCTTCTCGGCGGCGTCGATGTGGAAACGCTCAACGCCACAGACGCAGGGCGTACCCATGCCGCGGGCGATAACGGCGGCATGGCTCGTCTTGCCACCGTGGCTGGTCAGGATGCCCTCGGCGGCAACCATACCCTTCAGGTCGTCGGGGTTGGTCTCCCAGCGAACCAGAATGACCTTGTGGCCCTCGGCGGAACGCGCGACGGCATCGTCGCTCGAGAACACGACCTCGCCCACGGCGGCACCGGGGCTGGCGTTCAGACCGCTGGCCAGCGCCTCGTACTTCTTGGAGGCGTCAAACTGCGGGTGCAGGAGTTGGTCGAGCTGCGCGGGATCGATGCGGCTCACGGCCTCCTCGCGGGTGATCATGCCCTCCTCGACCATTTCGATAGCGATGCGCAGGGCGGCGGTGGCGGTGCGCTTGCCCACGCGGGTCTGGAGCATCCAGAGCTTGCCCTGCTCGATGGTGAACTCGATATCGCACATATCGCGGTAATGGTCCTCGAGCATCAGGAACACGCGCTCGAGCTCCTCACCTGCAGACTCGAGGCCCGGGGTGGCCTTGAGGTCGGCGATGGGCTCGGTGTTGCGGATACCGGCGACGACGTCCTCGCCCTGGGCGTTGACCAAAAAGTCACCGTAGAACTCCTTGGTGCCGTCGGCCGGATTACGCGTAAAGGCGACGCCCGTCGCAGAGGTCTCGCCCTTGTTGCCAAAGGCCATGGCCTGTACGTTGACGGCGGTGCCGAGGTCGTCGGAAATGCCATGCTGCTTGCGGTAGATGCAGGCACGCTCGTTCATCCAGCTGCCAAAGACGGCCTGGATTGCAAGGCGTAGCTGAAGCTCCGGGTCGTGCGGGAAAACGGGCTTGCCGTCAGCGACCTCGAGCTCGGGATACAGGGAGGCATCGACGTTCTCGGAGAAGATGCCCTTAAAGGTCTCGACGAGTTCCTGCAGGTCCTCGGCCGAAAGCTCGGAATCGACGCGAACGCCGGCGACCAGACGGGCCTGGGTCAGGGCGTTCTCGAACAGGTCGGCGTCAACGCCCATGACGACATTGGAAAACATCTGGATAAAGCGGCGGTAGCTATCCCAGGCAAAACGCGGGTTCTGCGTCTGCGCGATGAGGCCCTGGACGGAATCGTCATTGAGGCCCAAGTTGAGGACCGTGTCCATCATACCGGGCATGGAGAACGGAGCGCCCGAGCGAACCGACACGAGCAGCGGATCGGAGGCGTCGCCGAGCTTCTTGCCGCAGCGGGCCTCGAGGTCCGCCTCGGCAGCAACGATCTCATCGAGTGCGCCCCCGGGCCACACGTTGCCGGCACCGGAGTACTCGACGCAAGTCTGGCAGGTAATGGTAAAGCCACCGGGAACCGGCAGGCCGATGCGGCTCATCTCTGCAAGGTTTGCGCCCTTGCCGCCAAGCACGAAGTTCATGGACTTGTCGCCCTCAGTGACACAGGTGCCCTGGGCGTCGGTTCCAAAACGGTAAACCCTCTTGCAATCGCTCACGATACTTCCCCTTCCATGCACTTACGCGCACGACCGTGGTAACGAATCGACCCACCGGATGCGGGCCGTGAGGGAACTATACGGCGCGTTTTGGGCAGGCTTGAGCAGAGGGTGCGCGGTTTGGTAAACGTGCTAAAACTGGCGGTAAACGGTAGATAAAGGTGGTTACCTTATGAAGATACCACTGCAAGAGAAATGCAGGTCAGATGCAAGTTTCTTGCTAAATCGCTTTATCATTATCGTGCATTATTTTGAGGTAGTCTATTTAGGACGGGGCTTTTTAACTACTCCAATGAGCTAACTTTGCTGCACTCGACTGGCGGCGCGACGGACACGGGCTTCTTGGATTTCCTCCAAGTGACTGATGATCTCGGAGGCGCTCTCCTCGATTGCCTTGCCGTCGGTTCGCACCACAAAGCAGCCCAGGCGCTTCATAAGGGCGCGGGCTTCCTCGAGCTCGCTGCGCACGCTCTCGGGCTCGGCATAGGAGCCGGCGACGGCACGGGCGTAGTCATCGCCCAAGCGGCTATCGCGAATCCCGGAAATAACGTCGACGGTCGAAATTAAGCCGAACAGGCGCATCGGGTCAACCTCGTAAATCGACTTCGGTGGCTCCATGCCATGGGCCAACGGAACATTGGCAACCTTGTAACCTTGAAAGGCCAAAAACATCGACAGCGGCGTCTTGGACGTGCGCGATACGCCCAGCAGCACGATATCGGCACCCGACAGATCGTCGCAGCCGCGCCCGTCATCGTGCTCAACAAAATACTCCATGGCCTCGATACGATGGAAATAGCGGTCATCGGTTTTGTGAATCACGCCCGCGACGCCCTTGGGCGGCACGCCAATGAGCGACGACAGCACGGCGAGCGTCGGGCCGATCAGGTCGACCGAGCGGATATGCAGCATACCCAGGTAATCGAGCACGCGGGCGCGAAGCGCCGGATCGACAATGGTATGGAACACGGCAATATCGCGATGGTCTGCATCGACACGCGGGCCCACAAACGATTTAACCTGCTCCACAGAGTTCACCTTGGGCAGGCGCAAGAGATGAAAAGCCCCTTCATCAAATTGCCCGGACGCCGCAAGCACCACCTCACAAGCGGTATCGCCGAGCGAGTCGGAGATAACGATAACGGTGGGACGAGCGGTGACCGGGCAATCCATGCGGGGCTCCTTTTGCGCTTATGCGCAGGCTGGCTTACTTTTTGCGGGCAAGCTCACCGATGTTGGCGATGCCGGAGAAAACGGCCTCGAAGCGGTTGAGCAGCTTAAGGCGATTATCGCGGAGCTGCTCGTCCTTGTCCATGACCATAACCTCGTCGAAGAAACGGTCGATGGGCGCGCGCAGGGCGGCGAGGGCAGCAAATGCGGCCGGGTAATCCTCGGCAGCGAGGGCGGCATCTACAGCGGTCTGAGCAGCCTCGGAGGCATCGGCAAGCGCGAGCTCGACCTCGCCCATCAAGCTGCGGTCGTACTCCACGCCCAGCTCGGGCTTGGAGATATGCGCAGCGCGAGCATAGGCGGTCGCAAGGTTGTCGAACGTCTCGGCGTCGTTCTTGCGGGCCTCGTCGAGGGCGGCGCAGCGGGCGAAGAAGACGGACGGGGCGATGATGTGCACCGCAGAGACGGCGGCAACGGTATCGGCCGGGATCTTTTCGTCGCGGGCCATGCTCACCAGGCGGCCATGGAAGAAGTCACGAACCTGCTGGGCGACCTCGGCGGCGTCGAACTCAATGCCCTGCTCGCTATAGAGCTCGAGGGCGAAGTCGATGAGCGACGTGGGGTCGATCGGCAGGCGGTCGCGCAGGATGTTGATGATGCCGATAGCGGCACGACGCAACGCGTAGGGGTCCGAAGAGCCAGTCGGGGGCTCGCCGATGGCAAAGATACCGGCGATGGTATCGAGCTTGTCGGCGCAGGCCACGATGCAGCCAGCGGTGCCCTCGGGCAGCTCGTCACCGGCAAAGCGGGGACGATAGTGATCGCGAATGGCGTGGGCGACCTCGTCGTTCTCCCCCATCGCAGTCGCGTAATAACCGCCCATCACGCCCTGCTGGCTCGTGAACTCGACGACGGCGTTAGACACCAGGTCGGCCTTGCACAGGTGCGCGGCGCGAGCGGCATCGGCGGCAAGGTGGGCGCCCAGATGAGCCTCGCGGGCGATAGCGAGCGCGAGCTGCTCGATGCGCTCGGACTTGGCGAGCACGCTACCGAGCTTCTCCTGGAAGGCGACCTTGGCCAGACGCTCGCGGAACTCGTCGAGGGAGATCTTCAGGTCCTCCTCGTAGAAGAACTTGGCATCGTCCAGACGGGCACGCACAACGCGCTCGTTGCCGTCGATCACGCGCTCGGCGTTCTCGGGCTTGCTGTTGGAGACGACCACGAACTCACGCGTGAGCTTGCCTTCGCCGTCATAGATCGGGAAGTAGCGCTGGTTGGTGAGCATGGACTCGCAGATAATTTCGTGCGGGACCTTGAGGAACTCCTCATCGAAGGTACCGACGAGCACCGTCGGCCACTCGCAGAGGTTGATGACCTCCTCGAAGACCTTCTTGGGCGTGTCGACATGACAGCCGGGGCGAGCGGCCTCGACCTCGGCGATACCGGCAAGGATGGCCTCGCGACGACGCTCGGCAGAAAGCACGCCGGCGTCCTCGAGCACCTGCTCGTAGACGGCGGGGCTGGCGACCACATGGTCACCGGGGCCAAGCACGCGATGACCACGCGTGGTATTGCCACTCGTCACGTCGGCAAACGACACGGGCACAACGTCCTCGCCCAGAAGGCAGCAAATCCAGCGGACCGGACGAACAAAGGTCGCATGCTCGTGACCCCAGCGCTGAGAGCGGTAGTTGGGCCACTGCAGGCCAGCGATAGTCTTCTCGCACAGGGCCGTCAGGATCGGGGTGGCCGGGGCGGAAGGGATGTTCTTCTCGGCAAAGACGTACTCACGGCCGTCGGTGTCCTCGCGACGGACCAGATCCTCGGCAGCCACACCGCACTTGCGGGCGAAGCCCTGGGCGGCCTTGGTGGCGTTACCGTCGGCATCGAAGGCAATGTTGGCCGCGGGGCCGCGCTTGACCTCGTGAACCTCGTCGGTCGCGGTGGCGACGTCGGCAACGAGCGCAGCCAGGCGGCGCGGGCTCGAGATCACGCGGACCTCGCCGTGGGCCAGACCGGCCTCGTCGAGACCCTTGGCGATCATGGTGCCAAGCTGCTTGACGGCATTGTTCAGCGGTGCGGAGGGCATTTCTTCCGTACCGATCTCAAACAGGAAATCCTTAGCGTCTGCCATGGCTTACGCCACCTCGCCTTCCTGATCGGCATTCTCGTTGACTCCGGCGACCTCGGCCATGTAGGCCTCGCAGCACGCCTTGGCGACGGCGCGGACGCGCAGGATGTAGTTGGCACGCTCGACCGCGGACAAAGCGCCGCGAGCATCGAGCAGGTTGAAAGCGTGGCTGCACTTCATGACGCAGTCATATGCCGGCAGCGGCAGCTTGCGCTCCAGGCAGGAATGGCACTCGGCCTCGTAGTCGTCAAACTTCTGACGCATCATCTCGACGTTGGCGACCTCAAAGTTATAGGCACTGAACTCGCGCTCGTTCTCGAGGAACACGTCGCCATAGGTCATGGGCGTGCCGTCGGGCAGGTAGCTCCACACCAGGTCGTAGACCGAGTTAACGCCCTGGGCGTACATGGCGATACGCTCCAGGCCGTAGGTGATCTCGACGGGCACGGGGTCGACCTCGATGCCGCCCACCTGCTGGAAGTACGTAAACTGCGTGACCTCCATGCCATTGAGCCAGACCTCCCAGCCAAGGCCCCAGGCGCCGAGCGTCGGGCTCTCCCAGTCGTCCTCGACAAAGCGGACGTCATGGTCGTTGGGGTCCAGACCGATAGCGGCAAGAGACCCCAGGTAGAGCTCCTGGGCGTTAAGCGGAGAAGGCTTGATGAGCACCTGGAACTGATAGTAGTGCTGCATGCGGTTGGGGTTCTCGCCGTAGCGGCCGTCGGCGGGACGGCGGCAGGGCTGCGCATAGCAGGTGCGCCACTCGGCGGGACCGAGCGAGCGCAGCGTGGTCGCGGTATGGAAGGTACCGGCACCGACCTCGGAGTCATAGGGCTGCATAATGACGCAGCCCTGCTCGCCCCAGTACTGCTGGAGGCGCAGGATGATGTCTTGGAAGGAAAGCGATGAAGCGTTCATGCCTCTAATATCCCCTCGTCGAAACGATTACACGGTTAGGTACTGTACTATAGCGGTTTTTAGTCGATAGCGCCCAGACGGTTGAGCGGCCAGTAACGCACGAATGCCACAGCAACCAGATCCGAACTTTTGACCGGACCAAATATACGGGAATCAGCGGAGTTCTTACGATTGTCACCCATCATCCACACGCAATCATCTGGAACGGTGTAAGGAAAGGTAATGTTCTCGGACAAGGGCCAGCTCATGCTAGTCGTGTAGTCCTCGTCGAGGACCTGTCCGTCGACAACCACCTTGCCATCCTGCAAATCAACGGTCTGACCAGCGGTGGCTATAACGCGCTTCACAAGCAAGCCATGCTCGGAGGCCCTGTCAGGGTTGCGGAACACAACGATATCGCCTTGCTTAACGGGCAAACCAAGTTCGAGAGTTAGCTTCTGCCCTAAAATTTGATCCTGTTCTTCAATTGTATGCTCCATAGATGCGCTAGGCACCACGAAAGGCTCAACGACAAATGTGCGGATCAGGAAGGTGGCGACGAGCGCAATCGCGATGACCGCGATCCACTCAAAAGCGCCCCTCAACGCGGAATGCTGCGATGGAACCATCCTCACTCCTCGCTCTGCGAATACGAAGCGTCCAGAATCTCCTGCGCGTAAGCGCGCTCCTCGGGCGTGAGCCGCGCCGTCTCAATCAGATCGGGACGCCAACGACAGGTGCGCTCGATGGCGTTCTTACGACGCCACGCATCGACCTTAGCATGATCGCCGCTCACAAGCACCGGAGGCACGCCCTCGCCGTTGAACTCGGCAGGACGGGTGTACTGCGCGTACTCGAGCAGGCCTCCATCCTCGGCGGTCGAGAACGACTCGTCCACGTTGCTCATCTCGTCGCCCAGGGCGCCGGGAATCAGGCGTACGACGGCATCGGCAACGACCATAGCGGGAAGCTCGCCGCCCGTAAGCACGTAGTCGCCGATCGACAGACGCTCATCGGCATGCGCATACGCGCGCTCGTCGACGCCCTCGTAGCGACTGCACACAAACAGCAGGCGCTCACTTTTGAGCAGGCGCTCGGCCACATGCTGCGTAAAGGGCTCGCCACAGGGGGTGAAGAACACAACCGTGGGCTTGGGACCCTCTGCGCTAATGGCCTCGATGGCCTCTGCGATAGGCTCGACCTTCATGAGCATGCCCTGCCCGCCGCCGTACGGCTCGTCATCGACGGTACGATGGCGGTCGTGCGTCCAGTCGCGCAGGTTATACGCCTTAAAATCAAAAAGGCCGGCCTTGCGGGCGCGGCCCAAAATCGATGTGGACATGACGGGCTCAAACATCTCGGGAAAGACCGAAAGGGTCTCGATCAGCATGTTGTCCTCCCTACTTGTCCATATCGATCAGGCCGTCCATAACATGGACGGAAATTGTTCCTGTGTCGGGAAGATCGAGCACGACCTGCTCGATCACGGGAATCAGTACCTCGCCGTACCGATCGCCCTCGACAACCCAAACATCGTTAGCGGGCGTCGACATGATCTCTACGATCGTGCCGAGCAAACCGAAGCGCTCGTCGACCACCTCGCGACCCATCAGGTCGGTATAGGCAGCGTCAAGCGAATCGAGCTCAAAATCGTCACGATTTGCCAGCACGTAGCATCCCGTGATGCCCTCGGCGGCCGTCAAATCGTCAATGCCCTCAAACGAGACCAGATCGCCATCGCCCGTATCGGTGACGGACACGACCGTGCAAAAGCGGTCGCGCTTGAGCGCCGGCGGCGTCAGGGCGACGCGCATACCCGGCTCTAATACAGAAGGAAGCCCCCGCAGCGGCTGCGCGAGGACCTCCCCCTTCCTTCCGTGCGGCTTGACCACACGGGCGATGTTTTTGTACTGGGACCTCAAGGTCCTAGCCCAGAACCTCTACCTCGACAGCAGTGTCGAGGCGAGCGGCCAGTGCACGGGCGAGCGTGCGAATGGCCTTAATGGTACGGCCACGACGGCCGATGACCTTAGCGACGTCATCCTCGGCGACCGAAACCTCAATCGTAGAGGCGTCGTCACCATCGATGACCTCAAGGCTCACGGAATCCGGGTCGTCGACGATCTGAACAACGAGATATTCGACGAGATCGGCGATGCGATCTGAGAGCATTGCCTCACCCTCGAGCTGTGCAGCGTCAACCTCAGGCACGATTTACTCCTCGGCGCCCTCAGCGGCCTCAGCGGCAGCCTTAGCGGCCTCGGCCTCTTTGGCGAGCTGCTTCTTGGACTTCTTGACGACGGTCTCGGTCTTCTCGCCCTCGTTGGCGGCCTTGACCAGAGCGGCGACGGCGTCGGTGAGCTGAGCGCCCTTGGACTGCCAGTCGGCGATCTTCTCGAGGTCGAGGTTGATGGTCTTGGGGGCGGTCATCGGGTTGTAGCGGCCAACCTCCTCGATGATACGACCGTCACGCGGGGCGCGGGAATCGGCGACGACGACACGGTAGTACGGACGCTTCTTAGCGCCGTGACGAGCAAGGCGAATCTTGACTGCCAAAGGAAACTCCTCCAACCAAGCAGCTTTAGGCTGCAACTACAAACAAACAGTTGAACATAATACGCCATCGACGCGGGCAGGTGAAGTCCGTGAGACCAACTTCTTCGGTGTAGTCGAGGGCAAATCCATATCTTAGACAAGAATTCGGGATTTGCAAGCACATACACGCACCCCACATGAGCTGCGCGGTATACTCATGACATGGAAAGACGCGAACATACATACGGTTATGAGGATGCCATGGGCGTCACGCCGCCTCCCTGGACGGGTCCGGCGGTGGGCCTCATGGACCTCGATGCGTTTTTTGCGAGCGTGGAGATGCTCGACCATCCCGAATGGCGCGGAAAACCGCTCATCGTGGGCGGAGACGCCGATTCGCGTGGCGTCGTGTCCACGTGTTCATATGAGGCACGTCGCTTTGGCGTGCACTCCGCCATGCCCTCGGCCGAGGCACGGCGTCTGTGTCCTCAGGCCATTTGGACGCACGGGCATTTTGATCGCTACCGCGAGGTGAGCGCGCAGGTCATGGCGATTCTTGCCGAGGAGACGCCGCGCGTGGAGCGCGTATCCATCGACGAAGCCTTTATCGATATCACACCGGGTCGCTTTGCGCCCGAAGACCCGTTGCTGGTTGCGCGGCGTATAAGCGACCGCGTGGCAGCGCTGGGAGTGACGTGCTCCATTGGTGTGGGCTGCAACAAGACGGTCGCAAAGATCGCAAGCGAGCGGGATAAGCCGTTTGGGCTGACCATCGTGCGCCCCGGCACCGAGCAGCGCTTTTTGGCCGCGCTGCCGGTATCTGCCATGAGCGGCATAGGGCGCTCGGCCGAGGAGCGACTGCGCCGCATGCGCATCTACACCCTCGGCGAGCTTTCGCGCGCGCCTGAGTCCACACTGGCCTCTATTTTTGGCGTCAACGGCGAACGCATGCGCCAGCGTGCGCTGGGACTCGAAATCTCCGAAGTCACGAGCCTCGATGAAGAGCGCGAGGTCAAGTCGGTCAGCAATGAACGCACCTTTGCTAAAGATTTGACTGAGCGTGGGGATATTGAGGCGGCGATTGCGCTGTTGGGAGAGTCAGTGGGACGCCGCCTGCGCCGTCAGGGGCTGACGGGTGCCACGGTAACGCTCAAGCTTAAATATTCGTATGGCAGCGGACGCTCGGCGCAGCGGCGGCTTCCACACCCCACCGATGATGAGAATATCTTTGTTGCCGTAGCGCTCGAGCTGCTCGACAATATCTGGCAGGAAGGCATGCATGTGCGCCTGGCGGGCATCGGCATGAGCGACTTCGACCACCAAGGCGGCATCCAAACCGACCTGTTCTGCGAAGTCGATGACCGCGGGGCCCAATCCAGCGACCGACGCGACCTCTCCGTCGCCATCGACGCCGTCCGAGACAAATTCGGCGACACCGCCCTATCCTTCGGCCGCCAATCCCGCTTCAACGATTAGTCCCTGAGGCAAAAAGAAAGCCGGGTAGCTGCGGAAAACCGCAACTGCCCGGCGATATGCGTGAGGGTAGCTAAACCCCGTCTCAAATGAGCTACTAGAGGAGGTTGAGGGGGAGCTGGGGGGCGTCTCCCCAGAGTTTCTCGAGGCGGTAGAAGTCGCGGGCTTCGGGAGTGAAGACGTGGACGACAACCGAACCGTAGTCCATGAGCATCCAGGTCTTCTGCTCGCGACCCTCGATGGAGAACGGGTGCTCGCCGCAAGCCTCGGCGACCTTCTCCTCGATCTCGTCGACGATAGAATCGACCTGGCGGTTGTTGGTACCGGTGGCAAGCACAAAGTAGTCGCATACGTCGGAAAGCTCGGTCAGGTCGAGCACCTGAACGTCCTCGCCCTTCTTGTCGTAGGCGGCCTGTGCGGCGGCGCGGGCGACATCCTCGGCGGCGACACCGCTCGCGGACAGCGAGGCGGCAGTGCGGTCGGACGTGGCGGCGAAGCTCTTGTGCTCCACATGTTCAAGAATCTGCTCGTCGGTCATGGTCTCGTCGGCCATGGAATACCTCTTTCTAGACAGCCCGAGCTAGCGCAGCTGGGCGTAATGGTTGTAAATCGAAATAGCCGTGGGATAAAGATAGCGCCCGGACTGGATCACATAGACCAAACCCTGCGCAAAACAGGAGAAGAACAACTCGTCGAGCGACGACTCCCCCACCATCTTGCGCAGCGCATGCGCATAGTCGCCGTGGCGGTTGGGCTCGATGGCATCGGCCACAAAGACCACCATATCGAGCGGCGTCATGTCGCAAGCGCCCACGGTATGACGGTCGACAGCCTGGAAAACGGCCGGCGACAACTCGGGGAAAAGCTGCGGAAGCTCATAGGCGGCAACAGGACCATGCAAAAGCGGCGTCGCGGCGGAAGGAGAACCGGCAATCTTAATGCCGTAATGCAGAGCGCGCGTAACCAGCTCGTCGTCGGAGAGCACTTTGTCCCAGTCGTGGATCAGACCGGCAGCAGCGGCATCAAAGCGGTCAACGCCGTAGACCTCGGCCAGATGAAGTGCGGTCTCGGCAACACCCAGCGAATGCACATAGCGCTTGCGCTTATCCTTCATGCGAACATCGAGCAGCTCTTGAATGCGCTTGAGCAGTGCGCGCTCATCGCCCTCAAACTGATCCTCTACCGACAACGTAGACCCCCATCACTCAAAATCTTCTTGGCCCAAATCGGCATATAGCCTGCGTTTGCGAATGTAGCCGAGCACGGACTCGCTCGTAAGATAGCGCACGCTCATGCCGCGGGCAACTCGCTTACGAATGTTCGTCGAGCTGATCGCCAGCGCCGGAATCTGAATATAGCGCACGTCGAACGGCAGCCCCGACTCTTTGATTCGGGCACGCGCTGTATCGATATCAAAGCCCGGTCGTGTCGCCGCAATAAAGGTAGCAAGCTCAGCGATTCGTTCGGCATCATGCCAGGTCACGATATCGATAATCGCATCGGCGCCCGTAATAAAGTAGAGCTTTACCTGCGGCGGGTAAAAGTCGCGAAGGGCATGAAGCGTATCAGCCGTATAGGTTACGCCCGGGCGGTCGATCTCGAACCGGCTCGCCAAAAAGGCCGGGTTCGCGGCGGTGGCGAGGACCGTCATGGCATAACGGTCCTCGGCAGGCGTCACCGGCTTGTCAAGCTTAAAGGCAGGCGTGCCCGCCGGCATAAAGAGCACGGCATCCAAGTCGAGGGACTCACGCGCCTGCTCAGCGGTCACCAGGTGCCCGTAATGGATGGGATCAAAGGTGCCACCCATAATGCCGAGCCTAAACTCCTGCCCGTCCTCTAGAGGAAGCTCGGGCAGACCGATTCCACCGCGCAGCGACATGGCTTACTCGCCCTC
This sequence comes from uncultured Collinsella sp., assembly GCA_902489855.1. Taxonomy (GTDB): domain Bacteria; phylum Actinomycetota; class Coriobacteriia; order Coriobacteriales; family Coriobacteriaceae; genus Collinsella. The sequence goes on along the minus strand of CABUBS010000049.1, from coordinate 418 downwards.
CGAGGTCTCGGCATCGTCCTCGGCATCCGCCGCATCGACAACCTCGACGCCCTCATCCGCAGCATCGGCCACGTCAATGGCCTCGACGGCAACGTCCTCGCCAGCATCCTCGAGCTCTTCGTACTCCGAGAAGTCCTCGGCGCCCTCAAAGTCAAAAGCGCGCTGGCAAATGCGGACCTCGTCGCCCGCACGGCAACCGGCCTTCTCGAGCGCGTCGTCAACACCCATACGCGCAAACTTATGCTGCAGGTAAATGACGGCTTCCTCGTTTTCCCAGTCGGTCTGGATGACCATGCGCTCGATGGCACGACCGACCACGCGGAAGGCACCGGGCTCTTCCTGGACAATGCGGAAACGCTTCTCGCGCTGCAGGCGGCGAGTGTGATGCGCCGGGCACGGCCGACAAGATTGCCGACCT
>CABUBS010000048.1 GCA_902489855.1 uncultured Collinsella sp. | reverse complement strand
GGGTGGTTTCTGATGCGGCGCGCTGCGCGCCCCGCACAGGCTAAAGCCTCTAAAAGAAAGGCTCCCCTCTCGCCCAGTGGACGGGAGGGGAGCCTTATATGTGACCGCGGCAAAAGGATGGCAATACCGCAGTCGCCCAAAGGGAGGGTCCGGATGCACCGGGCCTAGATAAGGTTCTTGCCAGACACCTTATCGAAGAGATGGGTCGCGTTCTTCTCGAACTTGAACCAGATAGTGTCGCCAGCCTTGAGCGCGCCCTTGGCCTCGAGGTCGACGACGGGGATAATCAGAACAAACTGGCCGTCGGGAGCGGTCACGTGGACATGCTCGGTCGAACCCATGAGCTCGGTCACCTCGACGGTACCCTGGAGCGCGCCCTCCTCGTCTTTGTCGGCAAGCAGAATCTGCTCGGGGCGCACGCCGGCCGTGATCTCCTTCACGTCGCCGCCGTCCCAGTTGAGAGCAAGCTGAGCGCAGGTCTCGGGGGCGAGCGCCACGTTCATATCCTCGGTCTTGACGGTAAAGCCGTTGCCCGAGCGCACCAGCTGGGCATCGAAGAAGTTCATCTGCGGCACGCCGATGAAGCCGGCGACGAAGATGTTCGCGGGATGGCTGAAGACCTCCTGCGGCGTGGCGATCTGCTGGACAACGCCGTCCTTCATGACCACGATGCGGTCGCCAAGGGTCATGGCCTCGGTCTGGTCGTGAGTAACGTAGATGAAGGTGCCCTTGATCTCGTGACGCAGCTTAATGAGCTCGGCTCGCATCTGGTTACGCAGCTTGGCGTCCAGGTTGGACAGCGGCTCGTCCATCAGGAAGACCTTGGGGTCTCGCACGATGGCGCGGCCGATGGCGACACGCTGACGCTGACCGCCGGAGAGCGCCTTGGGCTTACGGTCGAGATACTCGGTAATACCCAGGATCTCGGCAGCAGAGCGAACCTTGCGGTCGATCTCGTCCTTGGGGACCTTCTTGAGCTCAAGCGTAAACGCCATGTTCTCGTACACCGTCATGTTGGGGTACAGAGCATAGCTCTGGAACACCATGGCGATGTCGCGGTCCTTGGGCGCCACGTCGTTGACGCGCTTGCCGTCGATGAGCACGTCGCCCGAGGTAATGTCCTCCAGGCCGGCGACCATGCGCATCGTCGTGGACTTACCGCAGCCAGAGGGGCCAACGAGGACGATGAACTCCTGGTCGTGAACGGTGAGGTTGAAGTCCTCTACAGCGAGCACACCGTCCTCAGTAACCTTGAGGTTGTGCTTCTTCTCCTCGGTCTTCTTCTTTTTGCCAAAGAAGCCCTTCTTTTTGGACTCGTTGTTGGGATACACCTTCTGAACATGTTTGAGAACGATCTCGGCCATGTCTCTACCTTTCGATATGCGGCGCCACGCTGAGGGGCGCCGCAGAAACTTGCAAAACAGTTACGGCATCAGCCCTTGACGGCACCTGCCACCACGCCGTCGATGATGTACTTCTGGCAGAGGATGTACATGATGACGATGGGGATAACGACCATCATGATGCAGGCCATCATGGGGCCGAGCTCGACGTGGCCGTAGCCGCCGCGGAAGTACTGGATCAAGATAGGAATGGTCTTGTACTTGGTGGAGTCGAGCGTAAGGTAGGGCAGCAGATAGTCGTTCCAGACCCACATGGTCTCGAGGATGCCGACCGAAAGATAGGTGGGCTTCATGATGGGAAGGACGATCTTAAAGAACACCTGGACCGGGTTGCAGCCGTCGATCATGGCCGCCTCTTCGATCTCGAGCGGAATGTTCTTTACAAAGCCGGCGAACATAAAGACCGCCAGGCCCGCGCCAAAGCCGAGGTAGATAAAGCAGATGTTAAACGGCGTGTTGAAGCCGATGCGGTCCGCCAAATTGGACAGCGTGAACATGAGCATCTGGAAGGGCACGACCATCGAGAAGACGAACAGGTAATAGAAGAAGTTCGAGATCTTGCTGTTGACGCGCACTACGTACCAAGCACACATGGAGCAGCACACCAGAATCAGCACGACCGACGTGACCGTGATGATGAGCGAGTACATAAATGCCGAGGCAAAGCCCTGCTCGTTAAGGGCGTGCATGTAGTTTGCGAGGCCGTTGAACGTCTCGGGCGTGAGCAGATCGAATGCCGTGGTGGTGCTGATTGCAGTTGCCTTTTTAAAGGAATTGAGCGCAATCATGAACACGGGGTAGATCCACGCGAGCGACAAAATCGTAAAGAAAATCGAGAGCGCGCGGTTGATAACCTTATCGCGTTTCATTACTGCTGCACCTCCTTGGACCTCGTGGCCTTAAGCTGGATCATAGAAATAGCGACGACCAGGATGCAGAAGATGACTGCCTTGGCCTGGCCGATGCCCTGCCATGCGATGCCGGCACGCGAGTAGAACGTGTTGTAGATGTTCAGGGCGAGCATCTCGGTGGAGTGCGCGGGGGCGCCGCCGGTAAGGGCGAGGTTCTGGTCGAACAGCTTAAAGCCGTTGGTGATGGACAGGAACAGGCAGATGGTGATGGTCGGCATCAGGTTAGGGATCTTAACCTTCCAAAACGTCTGCCATGCCGTGGCACCGTCGACCTTGGCGGCCTCGATGTAGTCGGACGGAATGGACTGCAGACCAGCGATGTAGATGATCATCATGTAGCCGACCTGCTGCCACAGGGTCAGGATGATAAGGCCCCAGAAGCCAGCAGCAGAGTTAAGGGCGATGAGCTGGGCGCCCACGTTGGAGAGCAGGCAGTTGATCAAAATCTGCCAGATGTAGCCCAGCACGATGCCGCCGATCAGGTTAGGCATAAAGAAGATCGTACGGAAGATGTTGGTGCCCTTGAGCGCTTTGCGGGTGAGCGCCTGCGCGATGGCGAGGGCGATCACGTTGATGAGCACCGTCGACAGGAAGGCAAACGCCACGGTAAAGAAGAACGACGTGGCAAACTGCGGATCGGACAGTGCGCGCACGTAGTTCTCGATACCGACAAAGTGCGTGTTGTTGATGGTAATAAACTGGCAGAACGAGAGATAGAAACCCTGGATAAAGGGGATCACGAACCCGATCATAAACGCCAGACACGTGGGCAGCATAAAGAGCGGCCACCAGCGCTTGAGTGCTTTGCCCATAGAAGGGTCCTTTCAATATGCAGGGGGCGGGCAAACCAACGTCTGCCCGCCCCCTGTCGCTAATCAGATAGCTTGGGCAGCAACTGCTTACTCGGAAGCAGCCTTCTCGGTCTTCCAGCCATCGACGAAGGCGTTCTTGACGCCGTCCCACTTGCTGTTGTCGGCAGCATAGGCAATCAGAGCCTGCTTGAGGTTCTTCTTCCACTCCTCAGAGGGGATGTAGACGAAGTCCCAAGCGACGGTCTTCTTGCCGTCCTTGGCCATGGCAACGGCCTGCTGCGAGAAGACGTTGGTGGTTTCCTTGGCGCTCTTGAACGGGGCGGTCAGACCCATCTTGTCAGCGATGATGCTGGTGGCGGTGTCAGAAGTGACGCACCAATACATGAAGTCCTCGGTGGCCTTCTGGGCATCCTCGGAAGCCTGGGAGCTGACGCACCAGTAGTTCTCGCCGCCGGAGCACAGGCCCTGGTTCTCCTCGCCGTCGACACCGATGTAGATGGGCATCATGCCAATCTGATCGTCGGTCATGCCGGCCTTGGTGAGGTCAGCGTAAGCCCAGGAGCCGTTCTGATAGAAGACGGCCTTGCCGGTTGCGAACTCGTTGGTGGCGTCGTCGCCAGTCTTGGAAGCAAGCTGCGAAGGATCGCAGGTGGAGTCGGTGATATACAGGTCGAAAATCTGCTTGAAGTTGTCGAGATACTCGCCCTTGATCTCGTCGTCCTCCTGATTGTGCTCCTTCTCGAACTCGTAGTAGAGCGGGAGGTTGGCGAGGTGCGTGGTGTAGCGCCAGCTGGAGGAGTCATCCATACCGGCGGAAGTGAAGGCACCGTCAACGCCCAGCTCGTCCTTGCGGGCCTGGATGTCATCGGCGCAAGCCTTCAGCTTGTCGAAGGAGTTGATGTCCTCGGCCTTGTAGCCGGCCTTCTCGAGGAGCTCCTTGTTGTAGATGATGCCGTAGCTCTCCTGAACCCAGTCGATACCCAGATCCTTGCCGTCGGACTGCAGCGCCAGGGAGTCGTCGATGAGCTCGCCGCGGAGCTTGGTGTCGGAAAGATCGGCGCAGTAGTCCTTCCAGTTCTTAAGGCCGGTGGGGCCGTTGACCTGGAACAGCGTCGGAGCGGAGCTCTTGGACATCTCGGACTTGAGCTTCTCCTCGTAGGTGTTGGAGGCGGCGGTCACGATCTTGACCTCGACGCCCTTCTCCTTCTTGTACGCCTTGGCGATCTCCTTCCACTCCTTGTCGACCTCGGGCTTGAACTGGAGGAAGTAGACCTCGGCAGCGTCACCAGAAGCAGAGGAGCCGGAGCCGGCAGAACCACCGCAGCCCACGAGACCCAGACCAAGAACCGCAGCCGCGGAACCAGCAAAGCCCAGGAACTGCCTTCTGCTCATTTCGTTCTTCATTACAATCCACCCTTTCACACCGTGGCGGCACCCTTTGCCGCCGCCTTCGGAGATTGGCTCGGGGACTTTGCCCCTTTTGCTGATTTGTACAATACGCTATTTGGCTAGTTGTTTGAACAAGTATTACTAGAGCGGTAGAAAAACTTCGGTGAACGGTAATTTCGACTTAGTACTTGACAAGTTTTGTATAAACAATTATTTGTTATCGAATGCAGAGAAAACGCCCGGTCAAGCCGATGCATCGTCGGTTTGACCGGGCGTTTTCGCTTTGAGGGCATGAGTCTCGTCAGGCTGCGAGCTAGCCGGCTATCGCTTGGAATTGACGCGGTAATGGAAGATCTCGGGGTGTGTGCGGGCATGCGTGACCTCGAACAAGATGCCGTCCGAGGTGTACGACTGGCTCTCCATAACGGCGACGCAGTTGTACTTGCCAAGGTCCAGATAGCTGCAGTCCTCATCGTTGGCGAGCTCGACACTCACCGTACGACGGCTCGCCATCACTTTGACGCCGCGCTTGTGCTCCAGATAGCCGTAGATAGAATCCGCCGCGATCTCGGGGGTCAGGCCCTTGGCGACCGACGCCAAAAAGTAGCCATGGTCCACTTGGCGCGCGCTGCCGTTGAGGCTTCGGACACGCACTACGCGAATCAGCTCCTCGCCCACCTTAAAGCCCAGGCGGCGAGAGAGTTGCTCAGTGCAAATCAAATGTTCAAAAGACTTGACCTCGGTCGATGCGACGGCATTGTTGCGTTTTGCGAACTCGCCAAACGACTCAACCTCTTCGAGTGCGCCCAGCATATCGGTTTCGCCCTTAAGCCAAATAACGCGCACGCCCTTGCCGTGTATAGGCTGCACAAACATCTGGTCGGCCAGCATGCTCAAGGCGCGTCGAACGGTATTGCGCGTGCAGCCAAACTCCGCGGTCAGCTCGGCTTCGGTTGGCAGCATCTCCTGAAACGCATAGGTCCCGTTGATGATGCGCGAACGGATCTCGCGGTAGATTCCTTCGTAAATCGCTTTTGGCATGACTTCACCTCTAATGAATATGTATGGCTAGGCACGATAGCATTTCTTAAAGTTGTTTAAACCGATTATCGGTAAAGTACGGATTATTTACCGTCGACGGTTCCCCCGAAACCCAAATCGGACCGAATCAAAACCGTCAATGCGGCAAGCAGCCAGTCCTCTACAATGAGTTCATTGTTTAAACGTTCTTGCTCGCACAGCATGTTGCATCCGGAAGGCATATTATGCTGCAGAAAATCCAACGTTTTGGCGGAGCCATGTTCGCGCCCGCCATGCTGTTTTCTATATCAGGCCTCATGGTCGGCATCTCCGCCCTCGCCACGACCGTAGACATCGTCGGTGACCTCGCCGTATACGGAACCCCTTGGTACGTTTTCTGGACCATCATCCAGCGCGGCTCGTGGACGGTCTTTAAACGTCTCCCGCTCCTTTTTGCCGTAGCGCTGCCTATCGGTCTTGCCCAAAAGCAACCGGCGCGCTGCTGCCTCGAGGCACTCGTGGCCTATTTTGCCTATTGCTTCTTTTTGAGCGAGATCATTAAGCTGAGCGGAGACAACCTTGGACTTAAGTACCCATCATCTTTGACCCCCGCCAGCGGCATCACCGTCATCGACGGCATCAAGACGCTCGACACCGGCATTATCGGCCCGCTGGCGGTGTCGGCAACCGTCGTTGCCATCCATGACCGCTTCTACGATGCCAAGGTTCCCGATTGGCTCGGCACCTTCTCGGGTTCCTCGCTGGTCTACCTCATCAGCTTTTTTGCCGTGTTTGCCCTTGCCGCCATCTCGGCCGCCATCGTGCCCTTCGCATACGCTGTGACCGAAACGCTGCGCCACGCACTTGCGGGCGTCGGCCCCTTCGGCGTGGGCATCTTTGTGTTTTTGGAGCGAGCGCTCGAGCCTATGGGGCTGCACCATCTGCTCTATATGCCCATCTATTACGACAATCTGGTCATTCACGACGGTATTTACGCCACGTGGACCAACCTGCTCCCCATTCTCTCCCATAGCACGCGCCCTTTAAATGAACTTGCGCCCTGGGCAGGTTTTACCGCCACCGGCTGGGGCAAGCTCTTTGGCCTTCCCGCCATCGCGGCAGCATTCTATTTCACCGCCAAACCCGAACGCCGCGCCGGCCTTAAGGTCATCCTTTTGCCCGCCATCGTCGCCTCGGTGGTCTGCGGCGTCACCGAGCCGCTCGAGTTTCTCTTTATGTTCACCTATCCCGGACTCTTTTTGCTCTACGCCGTCCTGTCCTCCTGCGTTGCCATGACCATGAACTTCTTTGGCATCGTCGGCATCTTCTCGGGCGGTCTCATGGAAATGACGGCCTTCAACTTCATCCCACTCATGCGAATGCATGCCGGCTCCTACCTTTTGGCGCTCGGTATCGGTCTTGCCTTTAGCCTCATCTTTTTTGTTAGTTTTCGAGCACTCATCTTGGTCTATGACCTTAAGACGCCGGGCCGCGAGGATCATGCCTCCAATCGCGCGGCAATCGATCGTTTAACGGGAAGCTGCTTTGTCAAAGAGCAATCTCCCAATGGCGAGGTCAGTATTCAATCCGATCAAGATCACGTCCTCGCTGAGCGGGTAATTCAGCTTTTAGGTGGCGTTGGCAATATCGTGGGCGCAACCAACTGCGCCACGCGCCTGCGCGTCGAGGTCGCAGACCCTTCCATCGTTGCAGATAATGCGTCGTTTGTCGCGGTGGGCGCCAAGGGCCTCATCATTACGGGCAAGACCGCCCAGGTGATTATCGGCATCTCCGTTCCCCGCGTTAAAGAGCATTTTGACCAGATCATGGGCCTCGAGCCGGGATTTGTGCCCACCACCTCGGCCTCCCCTGCCGCCAGCGCAGCCCATAAGCGCGGCGATATCTGCTTCTTCGATATCGACGGAACGCTCGCCTGGCAAGACCCCAGGCTCGCCCAAGACCTTCCCGAAGACGAGCGTGACCTGTCCCCTTATCCCAACGAGGCGGTCTCGCAGGCCATCCGCGATTTCGTTGCAAACGGCAACATGGCCTTTATCTGCACAGGACGCACCCTCAGCTGCATCCACCCCAAACTTCTTGAGCTGCCCTGGACCGGCATCGTCTGTCTTGCGGGCGGTTACGCCGAGATCAACGGACACGCAATTCGCGATCTGTCGATGACGCCCAGTATGCTGCAGCGTCTTGCCCCCTACCTTGAGCAATCGGGCGAGGTCATCCGCTTTGAGGGCCTCAACGGCGTCGTGCGCATGAGTGCCGATGCCCCCGATGCTCCCGGATACGCGCGCACCCTGGGCGACGCAGTCACGCAGCTGCAACATTACAGTGTCTACAAGATCTTGATGTCTACATCGCTCGCCAACCACATCGCTCAAGATAAGGCACTTGAGCCGCTGCTGTGCTTTAACGAGCTCGAACTCGAGGTAACCGAAATCTCGCCCCGCGAATGCACGAAGCGCGGGGGCATCCAGTCTGTACTCGACGCCCTCGATCCCCACCACGGAACCGTATACGGCATCGGCGACGCCAGCAATGACGTCTCGCTGATGAACGCCGTCGATGTCGGTATCGCCATGGGCAATGCGCCGAACTATCTCAAAAAGCGCGCCGACTACATCACCGACTCGGTCGACAAAGATGGCGTCGTCAAGGCGCTCGAGCACTTTAGGCTTATATAAGCAGCCGGCACGCGCACGCGTCCCGTTTCTCCAAATCGCCAAAACAGACGCGCCGGCAACTCCAATGTGGCAATATGGTATCTGCACACCGCAACGATGTAACCCAAGAAAGAATGCGAGAACCCGTGTCCAGTCCGTTTACCAGCTTTTTAGCCCAGCACTTTGACCAGATTAACGACTATCTGGCCACGTTCTTTGACGGACAGGCGACCTCTGCCGATATCGAGCGCTACCTGTACGCGCCGCTCTCGGCTTTTACGGCCAACGCCGGCAAGCGCCACCGCCCGCTTATCTGTATGCTCGCCGCAACCGCAGTGGGCGGTAGCTTTGAGAGCGCCCGCAGCGCCGCGGCAGCTATCGAGCATTTCCAGTCGGGCGCACTGATCCACGACGACATCGCCGACAACGGACAGCTTCGTCGAGGCAAGCCCTGTATGCACCTTACCGAGGGCACGGGCCTTGCCATCAATTGTGGCGACCTGGCGCTCACCATGGTCACCAAGACGGTTCTCGACGACCCCACGCTGGAGTCCGACGTGAAGCTGCGTGTGCTCCACGAGCTTACCGAGATGATCGTCCGCACCATCGAGGGTCAAGCGCTCGACCTGGGTTGGGTCCGTGACGGGCGCTTTGATATCTCGGTTGATGACTACCTGGACATGGCGACGCACAAGACCGCGTTTTACAGCGGAGCCACGCCGCTTGCCGCCGGAGCCATTATCGGCGGCGGCAGCGATGAGCAAATCGAAGCGCTGCGCGCCTTTGGCCTGCATACGGGCCTTGCCTTTCAGATTCAGGACGACCTGCTCAACCTTGTCGGCACTAAGGAAGCCGCCAACAAGGACTTCCGCACCGACATCACCGAGGGCAAGCGCACGCTTGTCGCCGTACACGCCCTCTCTGATGAGCGCCACCACGACGAGGTCGAGGCGATTCTTTCCTCGGGCACCGATGATCCCGCGCAGCTCGCACGCGCCGTGGAGATCTTCCAGGAGACCGGCTCCATCGATTACGCCCACACTTACGCGCTCGACCTGACCGCTAAGGCCAAAGCGGCCATCGAGAACGTTGAGCTTGATCCGCACGCACGCGAGCTGTTCCTCTCCATGGCAGATTTCTTTGTGGAGCGCCTTAACTAACGGGGGTTATAAAACCTGTCAGCAGCGTATTTAGGCACAACTTGCTACACTGTTGAGTGCATGTTTATGCATCCCTTTGCGTTGTCTATCCGACAGACGCTCAAATAGTACGAATGGTACGCCGAAAGGGGTTCGTTCATGGAACCTATTACAACGGGCATGCAAGGAGCAGCCGTCGAGGACGTGCAGTCTCGTCTCCTGCAGCTCGGCTACACGATTGATGCCGCCGAAGTCACCGACAAGTACTTTGGAGCCACCACTGAGCAGGCCGTCAGCACCTTCAGGCTCGACAGCGGCCTTGCTGCCGGTCATGCCGTCGATATCCCCTGCTGGAGCGCCCTTGTAGACGCTTCGTATAAGCTGGGCGACCGCACTCTCTATCTGCGCATGCCCAATTTCCATGGCGCCGATGTGCAGGCCCTGCAGCGCGCTCTCAACGTTTTGGGCTTTGCCTGTGGCGAAGACGACGGCTACTTTGGTCCGCATACCGAGGCCGCCCTGCAGCAGTTCCAGGAAAATGTCGGCCTGTTTGCCGACGGCATGGCCTTCCAGGACACCTACGCCTACATCAACCGCCTGCACCATGTGTGGGAGGGCAAGCCCTCGGTCACCGAAGCCGAGTCCCGCATCGGTTTTGCTCGCGCCGCCAACGTGCTCGAGCGCTTCCAGATTGCCGTCATCGGTGAGGACCCCATCGCGCGCAGCGTTGCATCGCGCATGTGGAACATCGCCACGGCGACGACCGATAGTAGCGGCATGATGCTTTGCGATTCCGAGGTTCCGACCGACGTGGACCTGGTACTCGAAATTGCAAGCGATGAGCTGCCCGCAGATGCAGCGCCGCGCGCCACGATCGCCCTCGCCGAGTGCCATAACCTGGCCCAGCGCATCCGCACTGCCAATGTCGCCGCGCAGCAGAAGCCGGCACGCATTCGCATTGAGCTCACGGGCATGACGCGCTACAACGGCACCTTCACGGCCAGCGACGCGCAGACACTCGCCGTACGCCTGCTCGATGGCGTTTGCGATGCCCTCGCAGATTAGGTAAACTAAACGAGTTGCTTTTGGGCAACACCACACATTGGGACGTAGTTCAACGGTAGAACTCCGGTTTTTGGTGCCGGCTGTTGGGGGTTCGAATCCCTCCGTCCCAGCCATTAAAATTGAGCGCCCTGAGCCCATAACGGCCCAGGGCGCTTTCTTGTGGGCAAGCAGAGGGATTCGAACCCGCAAGGGTGCGGAGCTGAGGAAACGCGAAGCGTTTTCCAGCGCAGCACGCAAGGAGCGAAGCGACGCAGCGGAGCGCGGCCGCCGACCAGGCGGACGCGGAATCCCTCCGTCCCATACCAGCAACGGGCTCCCCACATCTCGACTTACCAGCCAAACCGGCACTTAGGGACGTTCCTAAAGCGCCGGTCATCAACATGGTGCCGTGCGGCCCCGGCGGGCCGGCGTAGCATTACAGACCAAGCGACCATTTCCATGCGGGAATAACCTCGATGACGCCATGCTCCGTTTTGATCTGGGTCGCCTCGCGCAGCGTGATGATATTGGCATCCTTGATACCGGTTTTTACCATAGCAACCTCAAGGGAACCAACTTCACGCCTGCGCGTTTTCTCTGCCGTCATATCGACTGTCACCTGGTAAAGCGCGTATGGTTCCGATGCCAAAGCGTCGCCGACCAAGAAATCAACTTTTTCTCGTGCTTGCGTTGGAGCCGTAAATGAAGTCACCGTTTCCAACCGGCCGTTTGCCGTACGGCGCATGAGTTCAGCATAAATCGCAGTCTCCAAACGCTTTCCTATATCCTGCTGATTAGCACGCGATGTTGCATATGCCATCCCCTGGTCGACGGCATAGACCTTGTCTGTTGTCGTTGTCTTAGGAGCCAAAGAAGTTGAATACTCCGGAAGTAATCCAATGAGATGAGCCTGCTGGAATAAACGAACGAGTTCGTTTATTTTTTCCCATGACGCTCGATATCCGACAGACTTTAAGGCTTCCAACAAACTGTTAACCGAAAGGTCGCAACCCGTGTTTCGAAGGCAGAAGAGCCCTACTTGGTTGGCAAGAGCGATATCCGTGCGCCCGCTCCGCTCGAGAATGTCTCGTGCAACAACATCTCGCAAATAGGCTTGAAGCATCTGAATACGCGAACCGGCATCAAGCTCCTGAACCCCAGGAAAGCCACCCTCTATGAGATAACGGTCATATGCCGATTCCAGATCAGTTCGCCGCTGCGGAGAAACAGCTGGAGCCCCAGCACTAGTAGACATATCCGGCGTTTCAATGTGATGAAACGCACAATACTCGCGGAATGAAAGCGGATGCATAGCGTGCTCTTGCGAGCGACCGCGAAACTGCGTCGCTATTTCATCGGCAGATAGTTTTGAGGACGATCCGGTGATAACAAGCGTTACGCTCTCGTGCTCCGCCAAACGCTGACAAACGCCCTGCCAGCCATCGGTCTCCTGCACCTCATCCAGAAAGAGATAACAGCCTTTCGTTCGCGCTGAGGGAACCTGCCGCCAATACTCTTCCAAAATGTCGCTCATGAGCGTGTCCGGCGCCGGTCGAAGACGGTCATCAGCAAAATTGAAATAGAAGATACGCTCGGCATCGACACCGCGATCGATAAGGCGACGAATCCATTGAAACGCATAGAACGTTTTGCCGCAGCGCCTGATACCCGTGATGATATGGACAAGATTGAACGGCTTTGGCTCAGGAAGATCACTGATGGCATCGTCTCGATGCACGACGTGAGGAATCTCAAAGGAACGGGCCTCGGCAACAATCTCTGCAATACCCAACGCTGTAGGCGCCATAATGCTCTCCTTTCAACATCTTGAGTATATAACTTCTCGTCCTACAAGAGAAGTTTCAGCTACAACTTCTCGTCCTACACTAGAAGTTTGAGGTAGATTTTCAGGCATGTCCCAAAAATCTACCTCCAAAAGATAGGCGCCCCAGGCCCGTTAGGACCAAGAGCGCCTTACATCTAGAAATCATCAGCCCAGTTCCGAAAAGCGAGCCGCTTGCGACAACCAAGTAGCCACAGGCCCCGGGAGAGCGGGGGCACCGGCTTAGGTTTATCGCGAGTTCCGCACGAACAGGAGGCCACTAGCCCCGATGTTTTGGACGTGACAGCGAGAGGGGCCCTGGCATGGCAAGGTGACGTGAAACAAGGCGGCGCCGACCTTCTGGTCGCGCCGCCGAAGTTGAACGTCAGATTGCCGTGCCAGGGCCCCTCGCAGCGTCGAGAGGACCGCCGTTCGGTAGAACGGCGGGGAGA
>CABUBS010000047.1 GCA_902489855.1 uncultured Collinsella sp. | reverse complement strand
CAACGCGGATGCTCATTGCAATATCCTTTCATATGAACTCAAGCAGTCGCACCTGGTTAAATTCCGGCGCGACGGGCGCAACATCCTATACTCGCTCGCCGACGATCACGTCTACACCATGCTCAACCAGGGCATGAGCCATATCTGCGAATAGCAACCAACCACGGTACCAGCGCGGCCTGCACCCAAGCCGCAAAAACAGGGAAAGGAACCCACCATGAAAAAGCAGTTTAAACTCGACGAGATCGACTGCGCCAACTGTGCGCGTGAGCTTCAGGACGAGCTGGCCAAGCTCGATGGCGTCAAGTCCGTTTCGGTCAACTTTATGACCCAGAAGTTGACGCTCGAAGCCGACGACGCCGAGTTCGATGAGGTCCTCGACCGCGTTGTGGAGTTTACCGCCGACGCCGAGCCGGACTGCGAGATCATTCTCTAGCCCAGGTTTACGCTGACCCACAAGGCCGCGCTTGCTGCGGCCTTTGCTCGCGAAATTATATGAGCGAGTGTTCATACATTCAAATGGGAGGTTTGAATCATGGCGGCTGCCGATCCCAAAAAGAAAAAGAAGAAGCGCAAGAAGAAAGAGTCCCTTGAGCATAAGCGCAACCGTATCCTGGTAGCGCTAGGCATTTTTTCGGTGGTGTACGCCCTCGATGAGCTCGGTACCCTTACCGCCACATTCGGCACCCCGGGTGACGTCTACGCCAGCTTCGTGCTGTTCCTGGTGCCGTTCCTAATTGCCGGCTACGACGTACTCCAGAAGGCGTTCAGCAACATCCGCCGCGGCAAGGCGTTCGACGAGAGCTTCCTCATGGCCGTCGCGACCATCGGCGCGTTTGCCATGGTGCTCTTCCCCGACACCGACCCGCACATGGCCGAAGGTGCCGCCGTCATGCTGTTCTACCAGGTCGGCGAACTGTTCCAGGCATACGCCGTGGGCAAGAGCCGTAAATCGATCAGCGCCATGATGGACATCGCACCCGACTACGCCAACGTCGAGCAACCCGACGGCACACTCGAACAGGTCTTCCCCGATGACATCGCGGTCGGCACCGTGATCGTGGTCAAGCCGGGCGAGCGCGTGCCTATCGACGGCGTCATCGTCGAGGGCGAAACCCAGCTCGACACCGCCGCGCTCACGGGCGAATCAGTCCCCCGCCCCGCCAAGTCCGGCGACGACATCATCAGCGGCTGCATCAACATGACGGGCCTCATCCACGTACGCACCACCAAGCCCTTTGGCGAGTCCACCGTCGCACGCGTCCTGGAGCTCGTGGAAAATGCCAGCGAAAAGAAGGCGCGCACTGAGAACTTCATCACGCGCTTTGCTCGCGTCTACACCCCCGCTGTCACCGGCGCGGCCGCGGTGCTCGCGCTCGGCGGCGGCCTGGTCACCGGCGCCTGGTCTGATTGGATTCTGCGAGGCCTGACCTTCCTGGTCGTCAGCTGCCCGTGCGCGCTCGTGATCAGCGTGCCGCTGAGCTTCTTTGGCGGCATCGGCGGCGCGTCCAAGCTGGGCGTTCTCATCAAGGGTTCTAACTACCTCGAGACGCTCGCCGACGTGGACACCGTCGTCTTCGACAAAACTGGCACCCTCACCAACGGCACGTTCTCGGTCGTTGCGGTGCACCCCGAGGCCGGCTATACCGAGCAGTCGTTGCTCGAAGTCGCCGCCCTTGCCGAGTCGTTCTCCGATCACCCTATCGCACAGTCGGTGCGTGCCGCCTTCCAGGGCGAGCTTGACCCCACGCGCGTAACGGATTCCACTAATGACGCGGGCCACGGCGTGACGGCGACCATCGACGGCAAGCATGTCGTCGTCGGCAACGCCAAGATGCTCGCCGCGGCCGGCGTTGAAGCACCGGACTGTGATGTTGTCGGCACGATCCTCCATGTGCTCGTTGACGGCGTGTACGCCGGCCACATCGTGATTGCAGACACCGTTAAGGCCGATGCCGAGCAGACGGTCCGTGACCTGCACGCCGCCGGCATCAAGCGCACCGTTATGCTCACGGGCGACCGCGAGGACGTTGCAGCGTCTGTGGCCAAGCAGCTCGGCCTCGACGAGTTCCACGCGCAGCTGCTGCCGGGCGACAAAGTCGAGCGTGTTGAAACGCTGCTCGCGGCCGAAAACGGCAAGGGTAAGCTCGCCTTTGTGGGCGACGGCATCAACGATGCGCCCGTGCTCACCCGTGCCGATGTGGGTATTGCCATGGGCGCCATGGGGTCCGACGCCGCGATTGAGGCCGCCGACGTGGTGCTCATGGATGACAAGCCGTCCAACATTTCCCGCGCGATCCGCGTGGCGCGCAAGACCATGGCGATTGTTTGGCAGAATATCATCTTTGCGCTGGGGATTAAGCTGCTGATTCTGGTGCTTGCGGCACTGGGCATCGCCAACATGTGGCTTGCCGTGTTCGGCGACGTAGGCGTGGCGATTATCGCCATCCTGAATGCCATGCGCGCGATGGGTGTCAAGAACCTGTAGCGTTCGTGGGCTGTCCGGCCGGGACCGGGCTTGGTTTTGAAAACGTCCTCGACCAATGAAGCGCCCCCGTTCTGCTCCTTCGGAGCTACGAACGGGGGCGCTTCTGGTCTGCGGAATGTTTTCAAAACCAAGCCCGGCCCCGGCCTGCGGCGACACAGCTGGCGGTTCTTGGGCATCACTTGCTGGCAGGGTTCCTTGTCTGAGTTGGACTTAGTTGGCGGGTCTACTAGTCCCGGTCGCTGTCCCGTCTCAGCATCGATCTCAGCTTCTCGAAGCTCTCCTCGCTCAGGCAATGCTCCATGTGACAGCCCTCTTGCGAGGCAACCTCGGGCGTTACGCCTGCGTCCTCTAGCAGCCCCACGAAAAAGCAGTGACGCTCCCACATTTGGCGAGCGACCTCCAGACCACGCTCCGTCAGATGAACGTCGCGCTTGCCCATTTCGACATAGCCGCTGTTCTCCAGCGTCGCCATGGCTTTAGAGACGCTCGCCTTGGTCACGCCCAGGTATTCGGCAACGTCGATCGAGCGCACGATGCCCTGACGTTCCGATAGGACGTAGATCGATTCGAGATAGTCTTCTCCGGATTCACGTAGGGCCATGGGCCGCCTTTCGCGATGATTGCTAGTTAGCCTTTGGATACTTTCCACGGCTAACTTTACCGCAAAAGTTGCCCATGTCTTACTACTTTGTCTAAAAGTTAGCCGTGTTTCACAAAACGTGCGGGACGAAAACAAAATGGGGACGCCCCACAAGGAGTGTCCCCAGGCGCCGGGTGCCGACCCGCAGTTACATCAATCCAAAGTGCTTCGCGGCGTTGTAGATGCCGTCGTCGTCCACGGCAGTCGTCACATAGGTCGCCGCAGCTTTCACCGTGTCCTGTGCGTTGCCCATGGCCACGCTCGTGCCCACGGCGGCAAACATCGACAGGTCGTTCTCGCCGTCGCCAAAGGCAATCGCCTCGCTCGCGTCGATACCAAGCCGCTCGAGCGTCGCCGCCACGCCCAGGTCCTTGCCGCCGTTAGCGGGAATAATGTCGCAGAACAGGTCGCACCAGCGCGTGGTGAGCGAATGCGACACGGCGTCGGTCACGATATGTTCGTCGGCCGGGTCCACAAAGGCGCAAAACTGGTAGACCGGTGCGTCAAAGGCGTGCTCAAACGGCTCCTCGTGGTAGACGATTCCCGCGTTGCTGCCAGCCGTCACCACGCGCTCGGACAGGCGGTTCACAAACGAGTTCTCGCCCTGCATACACAGCGAATCATAGCGCCCCTGCGCCACCTGGTCCACGATCACCGCGACGTCGTCCGGATCAATCGGGCAGCTGCGGTAGACGCCCTTGGCATCAAAACAGTGCTGGCCCGAAAGCGTAATGTACGCATCCCAACCCAAGTCGAACAGCCAATCGGGCATCTGGTAGGTCGGGCGACCCGTGGCGATCACGCACGCAATCCCCTGCTCGCGAAAGCTGTCGAGCACCTGCTGCGCCGACGCCGGAATCCGGTGGGTCTTAAAGCTCAGCAGCGTACCGTCGATATCGAAAAACGCGGCTTTGATCATTCTCGCCTACTCCTCGCCCTCGAGCTTTTCGCTTGCCTCGAGCCACGCCATCTCTAGCTCGTCCATGGCAGCGTGAGCCTCGTCGATCTTTGCCTGCTGCTCGCCGAGCGCCGTGTAGTTGGTGGGATCGACTTGGGCCATCGCGGCCTCGGCCTCCTCCACGCGGGCGCGCTGCGTTTCCATCTTGCGCTCGAGCGAGCTCACCTCGCGGCGGAGCTTCTGGCGCTCGGCGTTGGACAGGCCGTTGGGCTGACCGCTCGACTTGGGCTTTTCGGCCGCAGCTGCCGCGGCACCGGTGTCAAACGTGCCGGTCTTGGCGCTCGGCGCGCCCACGGGCTCGCCCTCGGCGGTAGCGTTGCACAGGCGCAGGTACTGGTCCACGCCACCGGGCATATGCGTCAGGTGGCCGTCGAGCAGCGCCCACTGCTGGTCGGTCACGCGCTCCATCAAAAAGCGGTCGTGCGTCACCAGGATCAGCGTGCCGGGCCAGCCGTCCAGCAGGTCCTCGACAATCGCGAGCATGTCGGTATCCAGGTCGTTGCCCGGCTCGTCCAGGATGAGCACGTTGGGCTCGTCCAGGATCGTCAGCAACAGCGACAGGCGACGGCGCTGGCCGCCCGAAAGATCGCCGATGCGGCTCCAGAGCTGCTGCGTCGTAAAGCCCAGACGCTCGCAGAGCTTCTCGGGCGAGGTCTCCTTGCCGTCGATGACGTAATACTTCTTATAGTTGCTGAGCACCTCGCGGATCGTGTCGCCCATGTAGGGCTCGAGCTCCTCGAGCTGCTGAGATAGCACGCCAAAACGCACCGTCTGGCCAATCTTCACGCGGCCGCGCGTGGGTTCAATCTTGCCCTGGATCACGTCGAGCAGCGTCGACTTACCGGCGCCGTTCTCGCCCAAAAGGCCATAGCGGTCGCCCGCACCAATGAGCCAGGTCACATCGGTGAGCACCTGCTTGGGCGCGCCGTCGGTATCGGCATAGCCGGCATCCACGTCGACCACATCGATAACCTGCTTGCCCAAGCGGCTCACGGCCAAGCGCTTGAGCTCCAGCTCGTCACGCACGGGCGGCACGTCGGCGATCAGCTCACGAGCGGCATCCACGCGAAACTTGGGCTTGGTGGAACGAGCCTGGGCACCGCGGCTCAGCCACGCGAGCTCCTTGCGTGCCATGTTGCGACGGCGCTCCTCGGTAACGGCGGCCATGCGGTCGCGCTCCACGCGCTGCAGGATGTATGCCGAATAGCCGCCCTCGAAGGGATCGACCTGGCCGTCGTGGACCTCCCACATGCTGGTGCAGACCTCGTCCAAGAACCAGCGGTCGTGCGTGACCACGAGCATGGCACCCTGGCCGCGCTGCCAGCGGGCCTTTAAGTGACGCGCGAGCCAGTTGATGGTGCGCATATCCAGGTGGTTGGTGGGCTCGTCGAGCATGAGCACGTCGTAATCGCCGATCAGCAAGCGCGCGAGGTCCACGCGACGGCGCTGACCGCCCGAAAGCTCGCCCACCGTGCCCTCCCAGGGCACATCGCTGATGAGGCCGGCGAGGATCTGGCGCGTGCGGGGGCTCGACGCCCACTCGTACTCGGGGGCGTCGCCCACAACGGCATGATGCACGGTATCAGTATCGACCAGGTTGTCCTTTTGGCCGAGCAGACCGATCGTCGTGCCGCGGCGGTGCGTCACGCGTCCGTCGTCGGGCTCCAGCGTGCCAGCGAGCACGCTCAGCAGCGTCGACTTGCCGTCGCCGTTTTTACCGACAATACCAATGCGGTCGCCCTCGCCCACGCCGAGCGTCACGCTATCGAAAATATGCTTGGTGGGAAACTCTAGGCTGACGGAATCGCATCCCAAAAGAATCGCCATATGCCCTGCTCCTTCGTAGAAATTCAACGTTGTCCATGATAGCAGCGAGCCCCACCCCAAACCACCACGAAGGCGCCTGTCCCCTTTGTGGTGGTCGTTTCGGTCGCAGAGCAAAAGGCGGGCCATCTCCCGCAAGAGATGACCCGCCTCTCCAATCAGTCCCGCGGTAACCGTGGCCGCCGCGGGCCTCAAGCATGTCCCGGACTAGGAGAACATGCCGGTGAGGTAATCATTCAGCCGCTTATCCTTGGGCCGTTGGAAAATCTCGTCGGTCTCGTCGTACTCGACCATATCGCCCATGTAGAAGAACGCCGTGCGGTTGGACACGCGCGACGCCTGCTCCATGTTGTGCGTCACGATGACGATGGCGCGCTCGGCCACGATCGACGACATAAGGTCCTCGATCGCCAACGTCGAGATGGGGTCGAGCGCCGAGCAGGGCTCGTCAAACAGGATCACGTCGGGGTTGAGCGCCAGCGTGCGCGCAATGCACAGACGCTGCTGCTGGCCGCCCGAAAGCGCGTAGGCGCTCTTGTCGAGCTTGTCCTTGACCTCGTCCCAAAGCGCCGCGCCGCGCAGGCTTTCCTCGACCATGCGGTCGAGCTCGTCACGGTCGGTGATGCCGTGGCGCTTAGGCGCAAACGTGATGTTGTCGCTAATGGACTTGCGGAACGGGTTGGGCTGCTGGAACACCATGCCAATGGAACGGCGCAGCTCGTAGGTGTTTTCGGTCTTGGTGTTCACGTTGCGCCCGCGATAGTTGATCTCGCCCTCCACGCGGCAGCCGCGAATCTCGCGATTCATGAGGTTGAGGCTACGCAAGAAGGTCGACTTACCGCAGCCCGAAGGCCCGATGAGCGCCGTGATCTCGCCCTTGTGAAAGTCGAGCGACGTATTGTGCAGTGCATGGTGGTCGCCATAGTACACGTTGACGTCCTTGGTGGAGAGCACGACCTCGTCGCTCACGGCCTTGCCGCTCACGCGCACGCGCTTCTCGCTCTCCCCCACGCTCGACAAAAAGTCCTGGGTCTCGGACGATGCCGCCTCAGTTGCGGGCGTTGCATTTATCTCGCTCATTCGGCCGTCATCTTCCTTGCCAGTTGTTTGCCCACGATACGGGCGACTACGTTAAACAGCAGCACGCAAATCATCAGCAGCGCCGCGGTGCCCCAAACGATCTGCTGGGCCTCGGGGCTGCCCTCGCCATAGATCTTGTAGATGTGCACGGCGAGCGACTCACCGGGGCGGAACACGTTCCAGGCGCAGGTGGGGCTCGACAGGTTAAAGCTCAAGAAGTTCAGACGCACCGGCGAGCTCATGCCCGAGGTAAAGAGCAGCGCCGCGGCCTCGCCAAAGACGCGGCCGGCCGAAAGCACGATGCCGGTCACGATGGCGGGCATGGCCTCGGGAATCAGGATGTGCAGCGTGGCCTCCCAGCGGGTAAGGCCCATGGCCAGGCATGCATCGCGCTGGGCCTGTGGCACGTCCTCGAGCGCCTGCTGAATCACGCGCACCAGGATGGGGATATTGAACATGGTGAGAGCGACGGCGCCGGAGATGATGGAGTACTTCCAGCCCAGCTGCACCGAGAACACCAGAAAGCCGAACATGCCGACGACGATGGAAGGCAGCGAGGACAGCGTCTCGATGGCGGTAGAGGCGATGTCGCGGATAGGGCCGTTCGGCGCGTACTCAACCAGGAAGACCGCTCCGCCCAGACTGATGGGCACCGAGATGACCAGGGTGATCAACAGCAGATAGAACGAGTCGAACAGCTGGTAGAACACGCCGCCCTGGGTTCCGTTGGCGCGCGACGGCTCCGTGAGAAAGCCAGGTTTGAACAGCGTCGAGATGCCCTCGAACAGGATGTAGGCCACCATGGAGATGACGATGAGCATGACGATGGCGACGATTGCCGTCAGCACGCCCGTGGCGATGCGGTCCTGCTTTTGGACACGCCCGAGTCTCGCCTCGTCGATATGGATGCGCGTGCTAGCCACGAGCCTTCGCCCCCTTGCGGCCAATGAGATGGATAATCAGGATGAAGATGAGGCTCATGCCCATCAGCAGCAGACCGAGCGCCCACAGAACATCGTCCTGGGCCGAGCCCTCGGCATAGACCGCCATAGACGTGGTGAGCGTGGTGGTGATGGTGGACGCCGGCGACAGCAGCGACGTCGGCATGGCCTCGATACCGCCGATGACCATGCGCACGGCGAGCGTCTCGCCAAAGGCGCGGGTCATGCCAAGGATGACCGCGGTCATGAGCGACGGCATGGCGCTCTTGAGCACCACGTGCCAGATGGTCTGCCAGCGGGTGTAACCCAGCGCGAGCGAGCCCTGTCGGTAGCTGTCGGGCACGGCGCGCAGGCCATCGACCGAAAGCGTGGTCATGGTCGGCAGGATCATGACGGCCAGCACGATGGCGCCGGGCAAGATGCCCAGGCCCGTGCTCACGTGGAAAACGCTCTTCATAAGGCCGACGACAACGTGAAAGCCGATCAGGCCAAAGACGACCGAGGGAATGCCGGTCAAAAGCTCAATAAGCGGCTGAAAGACCTTGGAACCAAACTTAGGCTGAATCTCGACCGCAAAGATGGCAGAGCCGATGGCGATGGGCAGCGCGATGAGCGTGGAGAGCACCATGACCGCAAACGAGGTGACAATCAGGGGCAGGGCGCCGGTGTAGGGCAGGCCGCTTTCGGCTGTGTTGGCCAGGTCCCACTTGGTGCCGGTGAAGAACTCGACGACCGAAACGCCGTCCTTGAGAAAAGCCGAGAGGCCCTTTTGGGCGACCATAAAGATGAGCGCGGCAACGACAAGCGTCACGAGCGCAACGCACGCGCCCGTGACGCCCAGGCCCACGTTCTCAAGGTCGCGCTTTGGCAGCTGTTTTGCCATTGCAAACCTTTCCGGGGCGATTACTTATTTAGCGGAGACCTTGCCGCTGGCGTCCTTGACGACCTTCATGGCAGAGACGGGGATAAAGCCCTGCTCCTCGACGAGCTTGCCCTGGACGTCATCGGAAAGCATGAACTCCAGGAAGGCCTTGGTGGCCTCGTCGGCATCCTTAGCGCAGTACATGTGCTCGGTAGCCCAGATCTTGAAGGAGTCGTCGGTGACATTCTTGCTCTTGGGCTCGACGCCCTCGACCTTGATGGCGTTGAACTTGGAGTCATCAAAGTGCGAGAAATCGAGGTAGGAGATGGCGTTGTCGGTGCTGCCCATCTGAGTCTGGACGTCGCCGGACTTGTCGAGCTCGGCGTCGCCCTTAAAGTCGACGGTCTCGTCGCCAAAGACGGCGGCCTCGAAGGTGGCGCGGGTACCGGAGCCGGCCTTGCGGTTGAGGACGACGATGGTGGCGTCGTCGCCGCCGACCTCCTTCCAGTTGGTAATCTGACCGGAGAAGATACCCTTGAGCTGCTCGAGGGACAGGTCGTCGACCTTGACGTTCTTGGAGACGACGGGGCCCATGCCCACGACGGCGACCTCGTGGTCGACGAGGTTCTTGACTTGATCGGCCTCAAGCTTGGTCTCGGCGAAGACGTCGGAGTTGCCGATGGTGACGGTGCCGGCGGCGACAGCGGTCAGGCCCTTGCCCGAACCGTTACCCGAGCCGGAGACGGAGACGTCGGGGTTGGCGTCCATGAACTTCTCGGCAGCGGCCTCGACGAGAGCCTGGAACGAAGAGGCACCGTCGTAGGTCACCTCGCCGGAGACGGACTCGGCAGCGGCGGCGCTACCCTTGTCGGCGGCGTCGGAAGTGTTGGAGCCACCGCAACCAACAAGGCCGAGACCGACGATGCTGGCAAGACCACCAGCGAGGCCGAGGAACTGACGACGAGAATAAGCCTGATCGAGCATGATCTTCCTTTCATACATGCGACTCGCGGGCACCCTGCCCGCTTTGCTGTTTGGAAAGATACGACCTCGATCGGGCGACAGCCGCGCCAGCTGCGGTTTCTTACGGGCATCTGATAGACCCTTACCGCAAGCGCTGCCCAGCCTTTACAAACGAATAACAATCCCGGCATTTAGCGTGGCGCACCTTTTACACCGATAAAAAGAAGTTGCGGTGAAATAGTTCCTGTTTAGCTGTCAGGCAGCCGATTCTAGGAACTATTCCACCGCAACTTAGATTGGCAAAACGCCGTAACCTTAAAGCTCCAACTCGTTGAGCCTTAAGATGGCCACGATATAGATCTTGAGCGCCTGTTTGAGCTGGTCCTCGTTGGCGCACTCGTTGGGGCCGTGCATCTGGCCGCCCCATGCGGGCAGCTCAAGGCCGGTCTCCTCGGGGCCAAACGACACGGCGCGGGCAAAGTTGCGCGCGTACGTGCCGCCGCCCATGGCAAAGGGCTCAGCATGCTTGCCCGTAAACTCGTTATAGGTATCAATAAGCGCCTTCACGGCCGGATCGTCGGCAGAGACCGAGAACGGCACCTTCGCACGACCCACACGGCACGTCACGCCAAAACGGCCCACGAGCGGATCGAGCTGCTCGCGGATGGTATCGGCACTTGTGCTGTCGGGGAAGCGCACGTCGATGACCTGCTCAATATGGCCATCCGCCACGCGGATGACGCCAGCGTTGCAGGTAAGCGGGCCAAACGCCGGACTCGTCGCATCGATACCCAGGCCGCGACCATAGGCGTCCGCATGCACAAAGGCCAAAAAC
Source organism: uncultured Collinsella sp. (assembly GCA_902489855.1). Lineage (GTDB taxonomy): Bacteria > Actinomycetota > Coriobacteriia > Coriobacteriales > Coriobacteriaceae > Collinsella. The sequence continues at coordinate 2,149 of CABUBS010000047.1, read as the reverse complement.
TTGACAAACTCGTGCTCGGCAGGCGTTAGCAGGCGCTCGTCGCGTGCACCAAACGCGTCCTCGGCCTCGCGCAGATACGCCACGATCAGGCCGACGGCATTGATGGTGCCCTCAGGCATCGAAGCGTGGCCGCCAATACCGTGGGCGAAAATCTGCGCATGTCCATTATCAAGCGCCGTGATCTCCAGACGGTCGGCGTTCTCGATGGGCGCCGGCAGCTCATCGGCGGCAATCGCGAGCTCGCAGATAGACTGCGACGGAATGGCATTGCTCGCCTCGGCGCCGCTCCAGGACACAATGCGCCCGCCGTCGATCTTGGGGCTCACGAACGTCGCCCCAAACTGGCCCTTCTCGGCATTGCAGACCGGGAACTCGGCATCGGGCGTAAACAGAAAGTCGGGGTCTGCGTGGTTCTCCAGATAATGGTGAACGTCGGACATGCCCACTTCCTCATCACAGCCCAGCAGTGCGCGGAAGGTGTAGCGCGGAACAATGCCGTGCTTGAGAAGGTAAGCGCCGGCGTAGAGCGACAGCACCGCCGGACCCTTGTCGTCAATCACGCCGCGACCGAGCAGCCAGCCCTCGCGGCGCTCCATGGCGAACGGGTCGGTGTTCCAGCCAGGGCCGGCGGGAACCACGTCCACGTGGCAAATGGTCGCGAGCTGCTTGTCGCCGCGGCCGGGAATGTCGGCGATGCCCACATAGCCCTTGTCGTCGCTCGTCTGATAGCCGAGCTTTTGCGCGATACCGAGCGCGCAATCGAGCGCGTCGCGGACCGGGCGACCAAACGGCGCGCCGGGCTCCGCACCGGCGGCAACAGCCACGGACGGATAACTCACCAGCTGCTCGATATCGGCGACGACATCCTCCCAGACCTCGTCGACATACTCGGTAACGCTCTGCTCCACCTGATTCATGGACGACCTCCTTAGCAATGAGCGACGGGCACGCCCGCCCCTCACATTACGTCATTAGATAGCGAAAAGTTTAGCAAGCTCTGCCACCGAGTGCACCACCGCATCGGCACCCGCCGACTCGTGCTCACTCGGTGGCAGAGCTTGCTAAACTTTTCGCTATGCGTGCGCGCCCTCCACGTCGTTAAAGCGGTCGCCGATCATCACGGCCTCGTCGGCAGTCGCGCCAAGCGCCGCCAGGGCGTCGCGGACCGAATCGGCCTTGGTCTCGCGTCCCTGCGGCGGATTCATGCCAACCACCGCCTCAAACTGAGAAAGCCCCAGCTCATGCACCATGTCGATACACTTTGCCTCCATGCGAGACGTCGCCACGGCCATGCGATGACCCTGCGCCGCCAAGCCATCGAGCAGCTCGGGGATTCCGTCGAACACGGGGTACTCCTCCGGACCCAGCTCGTCAAAAAAGGCACGGTACTCGTCGGCCACCACGAGCGACTCCTCGCGCGTAAAGCCGTAAAAGTCGTGGAAGCTCTTCCACAGCGGAGGCCCGATCATGCGACGCAGGTCACCCATCTGCGCCTCCGAAAACCCGCGCGCGGCCAACGTTTTGCGTGTCGAGGTCATCACCGCCCGGCCCGTATCTGCCACCGTGCCATCGAAATCAAACAGCACGACCGGCCGCTTGCCTATCTCCAGCGCCTCCATCGGTATCCCTCTTCCCCAGTTGATGATTTCCACACCGACACTTCAAACTGTTGACTATTCAACAATTGAACCTAGCAATGTAGAGCAACTCCACTATACTTGTCGCACTTTGCTCTCAGAAGGCGGCGCTGCCGCGCCCCAACGAAAGGTGCAATTATGTCTTTTGCCATCATAACCGACTCCACGTCGGACATCTCCCCCGCCCGCGCCCAAGAGCTCGGCATTTACGTCATTCCGCTGCATGTGATTATCGAAGGCGAGGACCTGCTCGACCAGGTACAGATCACCGCCCAGGAGTACGTCGCCCGCATGGCCGGCTCCGAGCAGCTGCCGCATACCTCGCAGCCGAGTGCCGGCGAGTTCAAGGCGCTGTTTGACCGCGTGCGCGCCGATGGCCACGACAGCGCGATCTTTATCTCGCTGTGCAGCGAGTGGTCCGCCTGCTATTCCAATGCATGCCTGGTCGCCGAGACCCACGAGCTCGACGTGCGCTGCATCGATTCGCGCACCGGCTCGGGGACCAGGTTCTC
>CABUBS010000046.1 GCA_902489855.1 uncultured Collinsella sp. | reverse complement strand
CAGAGCATAGGCTGCATCGAGACAATCTCGACAGGCGACCGCGCTGCCGTTGAATCCGGCGCGCTCGAATACCTCAACACCATCGCCATTGTGCTGAGGAAGCTCTAAACAATAGCCGCGCGAGGCCGTAAACAAACGGCCTCGCGCGGCTTCTTTAAAACAAGTTCTGAACAACCGTAAAGCGCAATACGCTACTTGCGCAGTGACTTGGGCAACGGAATGCCGGCGGCGATGACGGCGGCGATGATCATGCAGACGATGCCCTTGAGCGGGAAGCACATGAGCAACAGGCCCACGACCATAATGGGTTGGCGCATGACGGCACCCATCGTCGATGCCGTGCAGACGGCGACGCAAAAGACCGGATCGGCGCCGGTGAGGATGGCAAGGCCGTAGCCCAGGCTCACACCCGAGAAGATAACCGGGAAGAAGTGGCCGCCACGCCAACCAAGGTTGATGAGGGCGGGCGTCAGCATGGCCTTAACAAGACCGGTCGCGATAAGCACGCCAGCGGGAATGGTCAGGTAGGTTTCCATGAGCACGTCGGCCTGGGTCTCGCCGGCAAACATGGTGTAGGGCAGAACCGTGCCACAGATGGCGAGCGCCAGACCGGCTAGCATGGCCTTGACGACAGGACGCTCCCCTATTGCATGAGACAGTGCCTCGCTCGCGTGCTCAGAGACAAAGTACAGCCAACCGCATACGGTGCCGACCAACGCCAGCGGAATGAGCCAGACAAGTTCCAGGTTGCCCACCACGGCGGCCTCGAACCTCGGCATGCCCATGCCGCCGCCCACAAGCTGGCCGAGCAGCAGGTAGGTGCCCAGACCGCCGGCAATCGCAATGCCGTAGACCACCGTCTTTTGCGCCTTGGGCAGCTTGATGGTGATCTCGCCGGACGCGGATTCATCGTCGGCGTCTTCGCCCTGGCCGTCAGTACTTCCGGCAAGCGGTGCCACAAAGCCAAAGACGGGCGCGGTAAAGAGCGCCGTCAGGGCAGCCTGGGTGCCCAGCAGCGTGAGCTCCCTAAACTCAGCTCCAAAGCGACGCATGCGATCGCCGACCCAGCTGCACAGACCCGCGATAACGCCGGTCAGGCCGGCCTCCGGTCCAATGCTGCCACCAAACAGCAGCGGCAGCAATGCCGCGAGCGAAAGCTTGCCCAGGTTGTCGTACGGGTAGCGCCCATCGCGCTTTACCTTGGCCATCACCTGGTTGAGGTCATCGGTCTTGGTGCCCGTCGTCTTTTCGTACAGACCGATCAGCAGGCCGCCCAGCAGGCAGACGAAAAACGGGTATGGCAGAAAGCCAAACGGTCCGCTGGCAAGCTCGGGCGAAGCGACGCCCAGCGCGTGTGGAATCTCGGTCCATAGATAGTCGATACCGTGCTCCATCGCAAAGAAGAACAGCCAGACTGCGGCACCTGCGAACGCACCGGTCACGGCAACGCTAACTAAAAACAGCGCGCGGTTTGTGGGTTTGGCAAGGTTATCCATCGGGTCCTCCCGCGGTCAAAGTCGACATAGATACGTTTTATTGTAGAGCGAGTGTGGCCCAGACAAGCCAGCCGTCTGCGCCGCAAACGGCACCATTGGGAGCCATAGTGGGGCAGGCTCAAGGCTTATCCGTTGATAATCGAGGCAATCTCGCGCAAATCGTCGGCAAAGTAGATGCCGTGCTGGCGCTTCAGGCTCGAAAGCCCCTTATCAATCATGTGCCCGAGCAGCGCCTTGAGGTCGTTGTAGTAACCGTTCAGGTTGTACAAAATGCACGGCGCATCGAGATGCCCCAACGACACCGCGGACATGACCTCGGCAATCTCCTCGAGCGTGCCCGTCCCACCGGGAAAGGCGATGAACGCATCGCCGAGCTCAATCATCTTGGCCTTGCGCTCGGCCATATCGCTCGTCACGATAAGGTCGTCGATACCGTCATGCTGAAACTCGGCCTCGATAAAAAAGCTCGGCTCAACACCCGTCACATGTCCACCTGCCTCGAGCACGCTATCGGCGAGCGCACCCATCAGGCCCGACTTGGACCCGCCGTATACCAGCGCGTGTCCGTTGGAGCCAATCCAGTTGCCCAGCTCCTGCAGCGCGGGCAGAAACGCTGGGTCGTTACCAACGCTGGCACCCAGATACACGGTGATATTCATATTCAGTCCCCCCAATCGTGACGCGCGGCGCCCGTTCTAGCGTTGGCGGCGGCGATATTCGCGCACGCGGCGCGACAGGTCGGCGAGCTCGTCACGATCGAGCTCCTCCAAATGCTCAAGATCGTCCATAAAGCGCGCCATGGTGTCCTTTTGGCGCAGCTTGATGAGCGTATTGCAGTAGTTCACCGCCACGCCCGTAAGCATGGCGATATAGAAGATACTGATGACGCTTAGGATGACGGTAATGCCGCGGGCAACCGGCGTTTCTGCCGGGATATCGCCAAAGCCGATCGTCGAGACCGTCTCAAAGCTAAACCACAGGCCATCACCAAAGGTGAGGGTCGTAGGCTCGGACAGCCAGACAGCCGTCGAGCACAGCAGGTAAAAGATAAGAAACAGGCCCGTGATGCGTGCAAAGCCAGCCTGTCGCAGCACATCGGCAAGTGTCCTCAGCTTTTTCATCGCGACCCCTTCCGCGGACAATCATTCACATTTGCTCGATATTGTCCCACGCCTCCCCCGCAAACGGAACTAGTCATTGGGGACGTTCTTAAACGACTAGTCATTCAAGAACGTCCCCAATGACTAGTCGTTTAAGAACGTCCCCGATGACTATATCTGTGGGCGAACGGGGCACCTGAGCTGGTATCCTTATGCGGTAATGTCTCGATTCGTTAGGATTGCATGTGAGAACTGCCGCTGTCCTTCGTTCAACTATATATCGTGCCCTGGTCATCGTGCTTACCGCACTTACCGTGCTGGGCGGCGCCATGCCCGCCCCCGTCTATGCCGGCGACTCTGATCAGCAGGTCAAAACGGTCCGCGTTGGCTGGCTCGTCAGCAACAGGGGTTTCCAGGAAGGCACGCCGGGCGAACGCCTCTCGGGCTGGGGTTACGAATACCTCCAGACGCTTTCGTACTACACGCCCGGCTGGCAATACGAATACGTCAGTGGCACCTTCACCGAGCTCATGGACAAGCTCGAGGCGGGCGAAATCGACCTGATGCCCAACATCTCCTACTCCGAGGAACGCGCCCAAAAGTTGCTCTTTTCCTCGAATCCCGAGGGCACCGAGCGCTACTTCATCTACGCCAAGCCCGATCGCGACGATCTGGCCAAGGGTGACCCCCAAGCGCTCCAAGGCCTTACCATCGGCTGCAACCCCGGCGTTATGCAAACCTTCGTTGGCCAGCAGTGGCTCGCCAACGAAGGCATTACCTGCACCTATAAAGAAATCGACACTGGCGGTGCCCTCTTTGACGCGCTCGCAAACAACGAGGTCGATGCCATCATCATGAACGACACGACCTCGTCGCCCAGCGCCTCCCCCATGTTCTACATTGGTTCGAGCGACTACTATTTTGCCGTCCCCAAAAGCCGCCCCGACCTGATGGACGACATCAATGCCGCCATGTCGGCAATCGCCCGCGTCAACCCACGCTATATCGACGAAGTCAAATCTAACTACTCGGCCCAAAACAGCGGTTCATCATCGCTTAACAGTCCCGAACGTTCCTGGCTCAAAGCAAATGGCAACACCATCACGCTCGGCTACATTACGGGCAAACTCCCCTACTGCAACGAAGACGAAAACGGCGAAATGGAAGGCTCGCTCGCATCGCTTGCGACGACGTTGCACGATAAATTTGGCATTACGGTCAAAACCGTCGCCTTTGATAGTTACAAGATGATGTCAAAGGCCCTGTCAAAGGGAAGCATAGACGTTGCGCTGCCGGTATACCGAGATTACTGGTTTGCCGAGCAATCAGGCGTTGTGCAGTCGGTATCGTTGGGGACCATATCCCTCACCGCCATCCACACCGGCAGCGACCTGAACAAAGACCTTCAGAACATCGCCTGTACCAAATCATCGTTTGTCAACAAAAATGCACTTGAAAGTCTGTTCCCCACAGCGACCGTGACCGAATACCAATCCGACGATGAAGCGTTCGACGCCCTCAGGAAGGGAACGGCACATTGCATCGTCGCTCCCAGCTCACGCGTAAAAACCATCGGCGACCGTTATGATCTCGAGGGCTACGAGACGGTCGAGCTCCCTGACACCTGTGAGCTCTCGTGCTGGATTTCGCGCGGAAAGCCCGAGCTGCTGGGAATCATCAACAAGGGCATCATCAATGCCGGAGAATCGCTCTCCGCAAGCAATTACTCCTCCACGTCGTACACGGCCCAGGAATCCAACACGCTTCAATTCCTTTATCGCAACCGCACCGCCATTGCAGCTACCCTCATCGGTATGTTGTCGGTCGGCATCGTCCTGCTCATCTGGGCGCTCGCGCGCGCTCGAACCGAGCGCAAAAAAGCCGATGCTGCCAACGCTGCTAAGACGGCATTCCTCACGCGCATGAGCCACGACATCCGTACGCCGCTCAACGGTATCCTGGGCCTTATCGAGATCGAGGAATTGAAGGAAGGCGATATCCAGGTCGCCCGCGAGAGCCGTGCCAAGGCACGCGTTGCCGCCAATCACCTGCTCTCGCTGATCAACGACATCCTCGAGATGGGCAAAATCGAAGACCGCAAGCTAACACTGGAGCATGCACCTTTTAACCTCAAAGAGCTCTGTGACGATACGCTGGTGCTGTGCAAGCTCCGCGCGTCCAGTAACGGCATCACCATGCAGGACAATAGTCTGCCGTACGCCACGGGGCCATACATGGTCGGCAGTCCCACCCATATCCGACAGATCATGATCAACCTGTTAGACAACAGCATTAAGTACAACAAGCGCGGCGGCTCCGTCACCTTTAGCTCAAAGACCAAGCCACTCGATAACGGGCGCGCGCTCTTTTGCTTTAGCGTTTCGGATACCGGCATTGGCATGACTCCCAAATTCTTAAAACATATCTATGAGCCGTTTGCCCAAGAAGGTAACGATGCGCGCAGCAAGTTCCAAGGAACCGGCATGGGCATGCCAATCGTCAAGTCGCTTATTGAACTGATGGGCGGCACCATCGAAGTCACCAGCGAGTTCCATGTGGGCACCACGTTCTACGTGGAAATTCCGCTCGATATCGACAAGAATCCCCAGGCGCGGGCGAATACGGTTGAGAGTACGCTCGACTGCTCGCTCGCCAACATGAACGTGCTGCTCGCCGAAGACAACGAATTGAACGCCGAGATTGCCCAGGCGCTGCTAGAATCCGAGGGCGTCGTGGTCACCCGCGCCGCCAACGGCAACGAAGTCGTCGATCTGTACCTGTCACATCCCGCCGGCAGCTTCGATGCGATTCTGATGGACATTATGATGCCGGGCATGGACGGCTATGAGGCAACCCGCGCGATTCGCCTGAGCAAGAAGGCCGATGCAGCCGATATCCCCATCATCGCGCTCACCGCCAACGCCTTTGCCGAGGATTCCCAGGCGGCACACGATGCCGGCATGAACGCTCACCTGCCCAAGCCGCTCGACTTTAACAAGCTCAAAAACATGCTCGCCCGCATCAAGAAATACGGATCCGTTTCGCTATAGTTTGTGCTCAACCACCATGCATGGCCAGAAAGGAAACCAACGATGTTTAGGCCCTTACGTCGAAAGAAACGCGCCATCACCGACGAGGAAGCGCGCGAGTTGCTCGCCACCTGCAAGCGCGGCGTCTTTGCCGTCAACGGCGACGATGGCTACCCGTACGCCATTCCCGTCAACTACTTCTTCGACGCCGAGCACGACAAGATTTATTTCCATGGCGCCAAGGCTGGCCACAAGGTCGACGCACTCAAGCGCGATGACAAGATCTGCTTTACCGTTTACGGCAACGAGTGGTACAAGGACGGCGACTGGGCTCCCTACGTTATGAGTACCGTTGTCTTTGGTCGTTGTCGCCTGGTAGATGAAGCGCCCGCGTTTATCGAGGACAAAGTCCGCCAGCTCGCGCTTAAGTACTACCCTTCCGCCGAAGAAGTCGAGGAGGAAATCGCCAAAGACATCAAGGGCGTCCAACTCTACGAGATTACGATTGAGCATCTCTGCGGTAAGCAGATTCACGAAAAGTAAGCCCCTCAGCAAGCCTCATCAATAGCAATATGGCCCGGTTCCAACCCACCTTGGAACCGGGCCATATGCTTATGAAGCGTCGGCGGCTATGTGCGCAAGCGCCTCAACGAGCTCCTGCGAACTCACTGGTTTACTCAGGTGCGCGTTCATGCCCGCCTCACGCGAAAGCCTGCGATCGTCGGCAAAGGCGTTGGCGCTCACGGCGATAATCGGCGTGGTCGCGGCATCCTCGCGATCGAGCGCTCGAATCCGACGCGTGGCCTCAAGGCCATCGATACCGGGCATCATGATATCCATCAACACCACGTCGTACTCGTGCGGCGCGCTCGCGGCAAACATCTCGACGGCAGACTCACCATCCTTAGCATGCGTCACGACGGCACCGGCGCGGGCGAGCGTAAACTGTGCGATCTCGGCATTCAGGTCGTTATCCTCTACGAGCAAAACGCGCAAGCCCTGGAGCGCATCGCCGTCGCCCGCATTCACGCGCACTGCCTGAGGAATCTCGGAGCACTTGCACTTCTCAAACGGCAGACGGATGGTAAACGTCGTCCCCTGCCCCAAGATGCTCGAAAAGCTCATGGTTCCGCCCATAAGCTCGACCAACTGTTTGGCAATAGGCGCACCCAGGCCAGTTCCCGATGAAGCGCCTTCCACCTGCTGCTCCTCGCGACAAAACGGCTCGTAGAGGTGCTGTTGAAACTCCTCACTCATGCCAATACCGTTATCGGCAATCGTGTATTCATAGACGAGGACGCCATCCACCGGCTCCACCTCACGGCACGTCAGGCGAACATAACCGCCCCGACGGTTGTACTTGACGGCATTGCCGGCAATATTGAGCAACAAGCGCTTGAGGTGCGTCACGCTCACCCGCGCATAGGGATGATTAAGCGTCTGCTGGTCGCAGATAATTGTCACCAGGCGCTCCTCGGCCTGGCGCTCCAGAATATCGCGCACCTCGTGGTTGAGGGTCACCAAATTTGTGGGAACAAGCTCCAGATCGACCTGGCCGCTCTCCAGGCGACTCATATCGAGCGCCTCATTCGCAAGGTCGAGCAGCAGTCCCGATGCCGTCCAGATCTTTGAGCGGCACTCGGCCTGCTTTTGCAGATCGTCCGCATTGGCATCGCCGACCTCAACCATACCGCGAATGCCGTTGATGGGCGTACGCAGATCGTGGCTCATGCGACGCAGAAACTCCGTCTTTGCCGAGTTGGCAGACGAGGCCTCACGCGCCGCCTTTGCCAGCTTGTCGCCATAGTCGCGCTCCTGCTGCAGCAAGTCCGTCAAACGTCGACGATCAGCGCGGCGACGCACCATCACAACAGTGGCTACAACACCGCTGTAGAGCACCAGCACGCCGGCAGCGACAGCCGCGACGACCTCAAAGTAGCGCTGCGCCGAGGCATAGGTGTACACGTAGAATTTTTGCGCTTTGCCGTATGTGCCCAAATACCACTCGCCGTTGACGTTGACCAGTCGGACTTTGCCGGGCAGGCATCGATCCTTAATTTCGTCGACAATGATGGCGTCCGTCGCGGGCAGGTCGAACACGCCCAATACGGTGGGTTCGACGGCATTGGTCGCAACGACCTTGCCATCGTTTTCGATCACGATATTGCCGCTATCGATGGTTTCATAGCCATCAAGCAGGCTCTGCAGTTTGAGTGTATTGCTTGCAACTGCCTTCGCGCTCTGATGCCTTACCGCGATAACGATGCCCTCGCCATCCTGCCGGGTTACGCAGCCAATGTCTGCGACCGAATCATCCGCAAGCGTAATGCGGGCGGTATAGGACTTAAGCGGATGGGTTGCCACCTCCAGCACGGGCGTCTCTTTGAGATACGTAGCAAGCGACTCGTAGCCCACGTCATCCGTCGAGGACTCGGACACCAAATTGCCCGATGCGTCCGTCACGATCAGTGCGCTCACGTTGAACTGGTCAGCATATTGCTCCAGCGCGGCGTTATCCACCGAGCCGTCGCGCTTTATATCGCGCGCTACCTCTCCGGCAATCTCCATCACACGAATCAGGTTTTTGGTCGCATAGGCGCTGTTAAACGCATCGTAGGAAAGGCTCTGGGTCGCCACGTAATCGACAACGCCGGCAAAGCGCTGCTCGGCCTGGGCCGTGGTGTAGCCGTAGCTCATCATGCCGGCGACAACCGAGAGCGCTATACCCACCAAGGCGGCAAGGAGCCATACCCGAGTCGAATGATTGCCGCGCTCCTCTACGGCGTGGTCGGGCGCATCGATCACGACAGGCCCTCCATATTCAAAAATGGTGCAGGGTCATCAAAGTACTTTGACACCAGGCGCTCCATGGTGCCATCGGCAAGCATTTCTTGGTAGGCATGGGTGAGTTTAACGTCGATACCGCGCGTGTCGTTGAGATCGAAAGCGGTGCCCAAACCAACCTCCAGCAGCGGCTCGTTCAGAATGCGATACGTCACGCCATAGTCTTTTTCATAGGTGAGCAGCGAGGACTCATGTGCGGCAATGGCGTCGACCAGGCCCTCGACGAGCGCCGGGTTCAGGTATGAGCGGTCCGAGAAGCTGTAGAGCTCCTTGATTTGCGGAACCTTTTCATTTGTATGATTGAGCAAAATGCCCTCGGGCTTGGTGGTGGACTGCACCCCCACGACCCTGCCCTCAAGATCGGCGAGCGTGTAGATGTCGCTTTCGGGATTGACCGCGACCACCTGGCGGCTCGCAAGGTACGGGCCGGCCCAACGATATTCGCTTTCGCGACCCGTCATGCTAAAGCTGCCCATGACGCAATCGAGCTCGCCGCTTGCCAGCAGCTCTTTCTTCTTTTCCCAGTCGATCAGCTGGTATTTTGGCTTGTAACCAATGCGGGCCAAAGCCTCGGTCAATATCTCGACATCCAGGCCAACGATATCGCCATACTCGTCGGTATACACAAACGGTGGGTAGAGGTCGCTGCCGACGTTGAGCGTCTTAAGGTCGTCGTCTTTGACCTGAGAGGCATCCAGGCCTTTTGATGCAGACGCCGAGGCCTCGTCATTCGACCCAGAACAGCCAGCTATCGCTACGACAAAAGCACTCGCCACTACAAGCGCAACAAACAACGATATGGCAACCGAGCGGCGAGGTCTTCTCATCGAGCTCCAGACGATCCTGCTTACAGACTGAAATGGTTAAAAATAATAGCAAATGAAACCACTCGAGCGCCCAATGGTTACAGACGCTTTACCCTGCGGGGCCTTCTAGCCGACTTGGCAGAAGGCCCCGCATGCAGCGCGCACTTACCGTGCATTAAAAACGTAGCGGTCCAGGCGGTCGCACGCTTCCCTCACGCGCGAAAGCGGCAGCGCCAGATTCACGCGAATGTGGCAGGGCCCGTGGAACGGGCGGCCGTCCTGATACCCCACGCCCACGCGCGCCCCCTCGTCGAGCAGCCACTGAATATCGCGGCCATGCTCGCGGCACCACTCGGTGCAGTCCAGAAACACCATGTAGGTGCCCTGCGGACGCGAAAACGTGACGCCCTTCCAATGTTTTTCTGCATGCGTGCAGAAGTACTCGATATTGCCGGCAAGCACCTGGTTGAGCTCGTCCACCCACTCGTAGCCTTGCGGCTGGTAGGCACCGATAAGCGCATGCATGGAGAGGACATTCATCTCGTTGTAGTGAGTCTTGTTGGACACGGCGCACACGCGGTCGCGCAACGTCTCGTTATAGATGATGTGGTAGCTGCCGACCAGGCCCGCCAGGTTGAACGTCTTGCTGGGCGCGTAGAGGGCAACCGTGCGCATGCGGGCATCCTCGCTCACCGACTGCGTCGGGATATGCTTGTGACCCGGCAGGATGATATCGGACCAAATCTCGTCCGAGATCACCACGCAATCGTGCTGGCGATAGATATCCATGGCGTGCTCGATCTCGTCGCGCTCCCATACGCGGCCGCAGGGATTGTGCGGCGAGCAGAACACCGCGGCATGGATATGGTTTTGGGCGAGCTTTTGCTCCATGTCCTCAAAGTCCATACGCCACACGCCTTGGTCGTCGAGCCTAAGCGGGCTGTGGACAATGCGATAGCCCGCAGCCTCGATGGACTTGGTAAAGCCGATGTAGGTGGGACTGTGGACCAGCACCGCATCGCCCGGCTGGACATATGCGCGCAACGTCGACACGACACCGCCCAGCACGCCGTTTTCGTAGCCGATATGCTCCGGCGCCAAGCCCTCAACGCCATTGCGACGGCTCTGCCATTCGATGATGCTATCGAAGTACTCGGCGCGTGGATCGAAGTAGCCAAACATAGGGTGCTGAGCACGTTGAATGATGTGTTCCTGGACCGTCGGCACCGTGGCGAAGTTCATATCCGCCACCCACATCGGGATGCGGTCGAAGCCCTCGTCGGGAACGTTTGGCGCCATGCCGGGGATCTCGCCCCAGGAGTCAACGGCGATGGCATCCATGCCGTGGCGGTCGATGATTGAGGTGAAGTCGTATTTCATGCTGGGCTCCTGTGCAAAGCGGATTGGTTCGGTAGGCGTTATTGTCCACCAGTACGGGAGGTTTTGACATGAGTTTTAATGCTAAGTTTGACCTGAGTGTAAACGCCGCAGTGGCTAGCTTTGCGCCTCGCTAACGTCTACCACGGTAAGCTGCGCCCCGTCGACCGTAAACGACGCGTCGAGCCCAGCATAAGCCAAGTGGTAGACACGATCGGGCTCGTGTTTGCTGCCGGCGCGGCGCGGATCCTGGCGAAGAACCTCGATCAGGCCGGACAGTTTTGCGGGCAGGACCTTGTCTTGCAGTGCCTGCGGAAACTCGACGTCGAGCTCTTGCCACGGGGCGTCCTCAATCCATCCGCCCGTTGCGTCCGGATGACAGTCCGCAAACGGAATGTAGGGCTTGATGTCGTAGATGGGCGTACCGTCGCGCAGGTCGGCTCCCAGTACGTGAATGATGGGACCGTCAGCCGTGAGCTCAACGCGATCGAGCTTTACGCAAGTGAGGCCGATGGGATTAGGGCGAAACGGGCTGCGCGTGGCAAACACGCCCACGCGTTCGGCACCGCCCAAACGAGGCGGGCGCACGGTCTTTGACCACTTGGCATTAGTGCCGGTTTTGTCCTGTGTTTTGGCATCGGCAGCGATGTCTTTTGCCGTGCCGCCGGGCGTTCCATTTTCAAAACGCCAAAGCAGCCATAAGTGCGAGAAGGACTCGAGCCCTGCAACCGCGGCATTAGAGGCAAACTCCGGCTCAAAGACAATGTGCCCCTCAAGATGAGGCGCCAAAAAGCTGTTGCGCGGAATGCCGAACTTCTGCGGCAGGTCGGTATGTATGCGTGCGATAGGTTCCATGCCAGTCATTGTACGGCATGGAGGTGTGGGGCGTTGCGCGCAATTCTTCGCCGCGGTCCCCGTCGTGCAACCAACGGTTGCTTGGAAGGGTGCCTGCTGCCGCGTATGCTTAAGCCATCAACCAGCAGAAAGGAGCCGTTATGGCCTTCGCAGAAAAGCTCATTGCTGTCCGTCGCGCCCATCGCCTTACCCAGGAGCAGCTCGCCGCCAAGCTCTTCGTCACACGCCAAGCCGTCAGCCGTTGGGAGCGCGGCGAAGTCACCCCTGGCATCGACATGATGAAGCTCATCGCCGCCGTGACCGGCGAGCCTCTGTCCCATCTGCTCGAAATGCCCGAGCACTATTGCCAGAGCTGCGGCATGATACTCACGCCCGACGACTGCGGCACCGATGCCCACGGCGCCACGACCGACCATTACTGCAAGTGGTGCTACGACCACGGCAAGTACACCTACGAGACCACGATGGAGGCGATGATTGAGGATTGTGCCCCGCGCCTGGCACAAAACACCGGCATGTCGCTCGACGAAGCCGTCTCGCTTATGGGCGCTGTCCTGCCGCAACTGGAGCGCTGGCGTACCGTGCAGGAAAACGAGGAGCGCTACGGTGCCGAGGCGCGGGCGCGCTATGGCGACGAGGCCGTCGATGCAGCAAACGAGGCACTGCTGGACATGGACTCCGAGACATGGAACGACATGAAGGAACTTGAACGCGCTATTCTGGGCCAGCTCTCGATCGCCATGGGCGACGGCGAACCGGATGGAAGCGAGGCGCGCAAGCTTGTCGCGATGCATCGTCGCTGGATTGCTCTCAACTGGGGACACGAGCCCCAAGACGAAGCGTACCTGGGCCTCGCCCACGGCTATCTTGCCGATCAGCGCTTCATCGACTACTACGACAAGCCCTGCGGCACCGGAGCCACGGCGTTTCTGGTCCAGGCCATCGAGTCGTCGTTGGCGTGCGCATAGACCGCGGCGACTTTGGGTATTTCAATCAAAACCTCAACCGATTGGAGACCTATGGCTAGTAATCACGAGCTCGTGCTCTACGTTATGACCGGATGCCCATATTGCATTAAGGTGAAGCACTTCCTGGCGGATAACGGCGTGACCATCCCCGAGCGCAATATCTCAACCGACGCTGAAGCCGAACAGGCACTCATCGCCGTCGGCGGAAAGCGCCAGGTTCCCTGCCTGTTCATCGACGGCAAGCCACTCTACGAATCGAGCGACATCATCGCATGGGTGCAGGAGAATCTGCTCTAACACTCGCCTTGCGACCGGCTCGCCCCAACCCATACGATCCAAACGTGGACGAGATAGTCGAGAAGCGCGGCCTC
>CABUBS010000045.1 GCA_902489855.1 uncultured Collinsella sp. | reverse complement strand
CAGCCAGGAACTATTTCACCGCAACTGCCAAGAGATCCGTTTTCCTCCGTCGCATGCGGACCCATTTGTGCGGGGGAGTTGTGGAGTTGTGCAGGCAGACGAGGTTTTTCTGGAAATACGCACCCAATGCGCGTATAGTACCGATTGTTTTGTCGGCTCCTGCTGTGTCGAGTCCAAACCGCGAAATGCCATGAGCGGCGCGGATGCAGCCAGGAGGCACGAGGACAACCCATCGTGGCCACGCCCCGTGCTTAAAACCCCAAGAAGGAGTGAACAATGGCAGAAGAGAAGTATGTGCCGCGTCTGAAGACCAAGTACAACAACGAGGTCAAGCAGCAGCTTCAGGACAAGTTCCAGTACGAGAACGTCATGATGATCCCCAAGTTTGAGAAGATCGTCGTGAACATGGGTGTCGGCGAGGCCGCTACCGATTCCAAGGCCATCGACGGTGCCGTGCGCGACCTGCGCGCCATCACCGGCCAGCAGCCGATGATCACCCGCGCCCGCAAGTCTATCGCTACCTTCCGCCTGCGCGCTGGTATGCCGATCGGCTGCAAGGTTACCCTGCGTGGCGACCGTATGTGGGAATTCTTCGATCGTCTGACCTCCGTCGCGATCCCCCGTATCCGCGACTTCCGCGGTATCTCCGCCAAGAGCTTCGACGGCCGTGGTAACTTCTCCATGGGCGTCACCGAGCAGCTCATCTTCCCCGAGATCGACTTCGACTCCGTCGATCACCAGCGCGGTATGGACATCACTTTCGTGACCACCGCCAACACCGATGAGGAGGCCAAGGCCCTTCTGGACGCCTTCGGTTTCCCGTTCAAGAAATAGGTTCACCTGCCCTATAAGCGCCGTTCCCACAAGGGGGCGGCGCTTGGGGCGAACAATACTCTATGTGAGGAGGATATAAGTGGCTAAGACATCGATGATCGTCAAGTGCAATCGCAAGCAGAAGTTCTCTACTCGTGAGTACACGCGCTGCCAGCGCTGCGGCCGTCCGCACTCTGTGTACCGCAAGTTCGGCCTGTGCCGTGTCTGCTTCCGTGAGCTTGCACTCAAGGGCGAGCTTCCCGGCGTTAAGAAGGCCAGCTGGTAAGTCACTACCAGCGTTTCAAGCATCAGTTTGGAACAGGGAAAACGCGCTAAATAGGCTTTGCCGTTAAGGGCGGCGAAGAACCAAGAGCACGTGTTCATCAAGAACGAAGGAGAATCTGTATGAACCTTACAGACCCGATCGCAGATATGCTTACGCGCATCCGTAACGCTAACTCTGTGAACAAGGCCACGGTCTCCATGCCGAGCAGCAAGAAGCTCGTCGAGATCGCTCGTGTTCTGCACGAGGAGGGCTACATCGAGGGCTACGATGTCGAGGACACCGTGCCCCAGAAGACTCTGCACATCACGCTTAAGTATGGTCCCAAGAAGGCTAAGGTCATCAACGGCATCCGCCGCATTTCCAAGCCGGGCCTGCGTAAGTACACCGGCGTTGCCGACATGCCCCGCGTCCGCGGTGGCCTTGGTACCGCCATTATTTCCACCAGCCATGGCGTCATGACCGACCGCGATGCTCGCAAGCACAACGTCGGCGGCGAGATCATCGCTTACGTCTGGTAATTCGCTCGGTAGGTAGAAGGAAAGGAGATCACCGTGTCTCGTATCGGTAATAAGCCTGTCCAGATTCCCGCCGGAGTCGAAGTGGCAGTCAACGGCAACAACGTTGTCGTCAAGGGCCCCAAGGGCCAGCTCGAGCTCGATGTTTTTGAGAAGCTCGCTATCAACGTCGAGGACAACGTCCTCACCGTTTCCCGTCCCGACGACGAGCGTGAGACCCGTGCCCGTCACGGCCTCACCCGCGCCCTCATCCACAACATGGTTGTTGGCGTTTCCGAGGGCTTCGAGAAGAAGCTCGAGCTCGCCGGCGTCGGTTACCGCGTGCAGCAGAAGGGCAAGAACCTCGAGTTCTCCCTGGGCTTCTCGCACCCCGTGATCGTCGAGGCTCCCGAGGGCATCACCTTCGAGGTTCCCGACAACACCCACGTGAACGTCAAGGGTATCAACAAGCAGCAGGTCGGTCAGATCGCCGCTGA
This sequence comes from uncultured Collinsella sp., assembly GCA_902489855.1. GTDB lineage: Bacteria > Actinomycetota > Coriobacteriia > Coriobacteriales > Coriobacteriaceae > Collinsella. Next base: position 10,823 of record CABUBS010000045.1, on the reverse strand, counting down.
GATCCGCGGCCATCGTCCTCCCGAGCCTTACAAGGGCAAGGGTATCCACTACGTTGGCGAGCACATCCGCCGCAAGCTGGGTAAGGCCGCCAAGTAGTCGTAACCGACTCACTCGCATAAGACCAGCACCCCGTCAGGTGCTGGCAAGATCAACCTTTTTAGGAGTTTACGTATGAACAAGCATAAGGCGAAGCTGGAAGGCCTCAAGCGTCGTCAGCGTCGTGTTCGCGGCAAGGCCTCGGGTACCTCCGAGCGTCCGCGTCTTCGCGTGACCCGTACTAACGCCAACATCTATGCCCAGATCATCGACGACAGCAAGGGCTCCAGCCTGACGCTCGTCTCTGCCTCGACCCTCGAGGCCGAGTTCAAGGGCACCCACACCTCGAACAAGGAGGCTGCGGAGAAGGTCGGTCAGCTCGTTGGCAAGCGTGCCATCGAGGCCGGCATCACCAAGGTCGCCTTCGATCGCGGTGGCCGTATCTACCATGGCCGCGTCAAGGCCCTCGCCGACGGTGCTCGTGCCGCCGGTCTCGAGTTCTAGGAGGTATGTAGCACATGGCTCGTAATCAGAAGCAGCAGCGCGAGGCCTCCGAGTTCGAGGAGCGCGTCGTTTACATCAACCGCGTGTCGAAGACCGTCAAGGGTGGTCGTCGCATGAGCCTCGTCGCTCTCGTCGTCGTTGGCGACGGCAAGGGTAACGTCGGCGTTGGCATGGGCAAGTCCGCTGAGGTGCCCCTGGCCATCTCCAAGGCGTCTCTCGATGCCAAGAAGAACATGTTCCACGTGCCGGTGACCGAGCAGGGCACCATCCCGCACGAGGTTCTCGGCCACTTTGGTGCCGGCCGCATCATCATCAAGCCCGCTGTCGAGGGTACCGGCGTTATCGCCGGCGGCGCTGTGCGTCCCCTCTTTGAGCTTGCTGGCATCAAGAACGTCCTGTCCAAGTCCCTCGGTACCGACAACGGCCTCAACATCATCAAGGCTGCCGTCGAGGGCCTCAAGGAGCTTTCCAGCCCTGAGGACGTCGCGGCTCGCCGTGGCCTGACGGTCTCCGAGATGTTCGTCGGTAAGGAGAACTAAGCATGGCTGACACCATCAAGATCAAGCAGGTCCGCAGCACCAACGGTTGCAAGCAGGACCAGGTCCGTACTGTCCGTGCCCTCGGTCTCCACAGGATCCGCGAGGTTCGCGAGATTGCTGACAACGAGTCCGTCCGCGGCATGATCTTCAAGGTCAAGCACCTTGTCGAGATTGTAGAGGAGTAGCAAATGCAGCTTCACGATCTTACTCCCGCGCCCGGTTCCACCAAGAACCGCAAGCGCGTCGGCCGTGGCAATTCTTCGGGTCACGGCACCACTTCTGGCCGCGGTCAGAAGGGCCAGGGTTCCCGCTCTGGCGGCACCAAGGGTGCCGGCTTCGAGGGTGGCCAGACTCCGCTGGCTATGCGCCTGCCCAAGCTTCCGGGCTTCCGCAACCCCCGTCGTATCGAGTACACCGCTGTTAACGTTGAGCGTCTCGAGCGTAAGTTCGAGGATGGCGCTGTGATCGACGGTGCCGCTCTTAAGGCCGCTCGCATCACCAAGAGCGAGTTCGAGCCCGTCAAGGTGCTCGGCAATGGTGAGCTCACCAAGAAGTTCACGGTCAAGGTCGACAAGGTCAGCGCTTCTGCGCAGGCCAAGATCGAGGCCGCCGGCGGAAAGGTCGAGCTGCCGTGCTAAATGGTCTTAAGAATGCTTTCCGCATCAAAGAATTGCGCGAAAAGATTCTTTTTACCATAGCTATGCTCGTCGTGTACCGCATTGGTGCGCACGTTCCTGTGCCCGGCATTCCCTTCCAGGGGATGCTGGGCCTTTTCTCGACCGATAACAATTCGGTCGCCGCAGGTGCTATGGCCCTCCTGAATCTTTTCTCTGGCGGCGCGTTGAGCTATGTGTCGGTGTTTTCGCTGGGCATCATGCCTTACATCACCAGCTCGATCATCCTCCAGATGCTCCAGGCCGTCGTGCCTTCCCTGCATGAGCTTGCCCGCGAGGGCGAGGTTGGTCAGACCAAGATTACGCAGTATTCGCGTTACCTCACCCTGGCTTTGGCAATCCTCAACTCCGTGGGTTACCTCTTCCTCTTTAAGAGCTTCGGCATCAGCTTTAATGGCGCCGGCGCTCCCGAGATCATCTTTGACTTCATGATCGTCGGTACGCTCACCGCGGGCGCCATGCTGATCATGTGGATTGGTGAGCTCATCACCCAGCGCGGTATCGGCAATGGCATGTCGCTGATCATCTTTGCGAACATCATGGCCGGTCTGCCGCAGGCTATCTTCTCCAGCACCGAGGGCAAAGCCGGTGGCATCATCACCATGGTGATCATCTGCGCCATCATCCTGCTGGTTATCCCGCTGATTGTTTTCCTTGAGCGCGGCCAACGCCGCATCCCGGTCTCCTACGCTAAGCGCGTCGTGGGCCGTCGCATGATGGGTGGCCAGACCACCTACCTGCCCATCAAGGTCAACACCGCGGGTGTCGTGCCGATCATCTTCGCTTCGGCGCTGCTGTACTTCCCGGCTCAGATTGCCGTGTTCTTCCCCGGCATCGGCTGGATTCAGGCAGTTGCCTCTGCGCTTTCGACCGGTTGGCTCAACTGGGTGCTTAATGTTGTCCTCATCGTGTTCTTCGCGTACTTCTACACCTCCATGGTGTTCAACCCCGATGACACCGCCGACAACCTTAAGAAGCAGGGCGGCTTTATTCCGGGTGTTCGTCCGGGTAGGGCTACCGCGGCCTACATCAAGAACGCGCTCAACAAGATTACGCTTCCCAGCGCTGTCTTTTTGGCGCTCATCGCCATCGTGCCTTCGATCATCTTCTCCTTCACGGGTAACCATCTGATTCAGGCATTTGGTGGCACGTCCATCCTCATCATGGTCGGCGTCGTGCTCGACACGGTCGATAAGCTCGAAGGCCAGATCAAGATGTATGATTACGATGGATTCTTTAAATAGGCTAGAGGAGGATTGCTCATGAACCTCGTATTGCTCGGAGCTCCGGGTGCCGGTAAGGGCACCGTCGCGCAGGAGCTCGTCGCCGAGTTTGGCGTCGCTCACATTTCCACGGGCGACCTGCTGCGTGCTGCCGTCAAGGGTGGCACCGAGCTTGGTATTCAGGCTAAGAAGTACATGGACGCTGGCGAGCTCGTTCCCGACCAGCTCGTGATCGACCTTGTCAAGGAGCGCCTCGCCGCCGACGATGCCCAGCAGGGCTTCATCCTCGACGGCTTCCCGCGCAACACCGCCCAGGCCGTGACGCTCGATTCCGAGCTCTCCGCCATGGGTCGCGAGATCGACTGCGCCCTTCTGGTCGACGTGGCCCCCGAGGTCATCATCGATCGTCTGTCTTCGCGTCGCACCTGCCGCGCCTGCGGTTACACCGGCACCGCTGCCGATGCTACCTGCCCCAAGTGCGCCGGCGAGATGTATCAGCGCGACGACGACAAGCCCGAGACCATCAAGAACCGTCTCGACGTCTACGAGAAGTCCACGAGCCCGCTCGTCGACTACTATCGTGGCCAGGGTCTGCTCAAGTCGGTCAACGGTGACCAGGCTCGCGAGACCGTGTACGGGGATGTCAAAGAGGCTCTCGGTCTATGATCAAGATTAAGTCTGCAACGCAAATCGAGCAGATGAAGAAGGCAGGAGCGCTATCTAAGATGGCGCTCCGCCACGTTGGGGCCATGGTTCGCCCTGGTGTTTCGACCTTTGAGCTCGATCAGCTCGCGGAGCAGATTATCCGCATGCATGGCGGCACCCCGGCCTTTAAGGGTTACGGCGGGTTCCCCGGAACCATTTGCGCATCGATCAACGATGCCGTTGTCCACGGTATTCCCAACCCCGATATGATCCTGCGCGATGGCGATATCATCTCCATCGATACGGGAGCCGTTGTTGATGGTTGGGTTGGCGATAACGCTTGGACGTTTTTCGTCGGCACCCCTACGCCCGAGGCCAAGGCCCTGTGCGAGGTCACGCGCGATTGCCTTAAGGCTGCCATCGAGCAGGCTGTTCCCGGTAACCATATCGGGGACGTCGGTTATGCCGTTCAGTCTCTCGCCGAGTCTCACGGTTACGGCGTGCTTCGCGACTATGTGGGCCATGGCATTGGTCGTGTGATGCACGAGGACCCCAACGTTCCTAATTATGGAAAGAAGGGGAGGGGCGTTCGCCTCCAGGCCGGCATGGTCATTGCCATCGAGCCGATGGTTACGATGGGTTCCAACCATGTGAGCACGGGCTCCGACGGTTGGATCGTCACGACCAACGACCACCTGCCCGCCGCGCACTACGAGAACACCGTCGCCATTACCAATGACGGCCCGGTGATTCTCACCACGGATGCGCAAGGTGCTTGGTGTTCGCTCCAAGGCGGAGAAATGTAACAAGTTCCACTTAGTTGTGGAGCCATTACGAAGATATTACGATACGTGCATGCGTATTGTAAAATACTCAATCGCTGTCGTTTTCTAGAGAAAGATGATTGCTTGTGAAGAAGGAAGACGCAATTGAGCTCGAGGGTACGGTAAAGGAACCGCTGCCCAACGCCATGTTCAAGGTTGAGCTCGAGAACGGTCATTCGGTTCTGTGCAACATTTCCGGCAAGATCCGAATGAATTACATCCGTATTCTCCCCGGTGACAGGGTTGTCGTGGAGCTTTCCCCGTACGACCTGACCCGCGGCCGCATCACCTATCGCTACAAATAGCGGCACGCATACACGCACTCCATTTCCGACTGCAGGCTTAGCTCAACCTACGGTCGGATTGTGTGTGAAGACCAGCCATAGTTTTAAACGCCTGCGGCTGGGCGAGTAGATAGTAGGGAAGTAGTTTGAGCGCTACCGAAAGGAAGAACGATGAAGGTACGTCCTTCGGTCAAGAAGATGTGCGATAAGTGCAAAATCATTAGGCGCCATGGCAAGGTCCTCGTCATTTGCGAGAACCCCCGTCATAAGCAGCGTCAGGGTTAAGAGAGGAGACTACGTTGGCCCGTATTAATGGTGTCGACCTCCCGCGTGAGAAGCGCGTTGAGATCGGTCTGACCTACATTTACGGCATCGGCCGCACCACTGCGACGAAGATCTGCGTCGAGTGCAACGTTAACGTGGATACGCGCGTTAAGGACCTCACCGAGGATGAGGTTAACGCCATCCGCGATTATATCGATAAGAACCAGATCATGGTTGAGGGCGACCTCCGCCGTGAGCGCAACCAGAACGTCAAGCGCCTTATGGACATCGGCTGCAACCGCGGCCTTCGTCACCGCAAGGGCCTCCCGGTCCGCGGCCAGCGCACCCACACTAACGCTCGTACCCGCAAGGGCCCGAAGCGTCAGATCGGTGCTAAGAAGAAGAAATAAGGAGCGCTAGATAGATGGCTACTGCTAAGAAGAACGTTCGCGCTGCCCGTCTGAAGCGCGCGGACCGTAAGAACATTTCCGTGGGCCAGGCTCACATCCGTTCTACGTTCAACAACACGATCGTTTCGATCACCGATCCCCAGGGCAACGTCATTTCCTGGAAGTCGGCTGGCCAGGTGGGCTTCAAGGGCTCCCGTAAGTCCACGCCGTTCGCTGCCCAGATGGCTGCCGAGGCTGCTGCCAAGCAGGCCATGGAGCACGGTATGAAGAAGGTTTCCGTCTTCGTCAAGGGCCCCGGCTCCGGTCGTGAGACCGCCATCCGCTCCCTCCAGGCTGCTGGCCTCGAGGTCTCGAGCATCCAGGACAAGACCCCCATTCCGCACAACGGCTGCCGCCCCAAGAAGCGTCGCCGCGTGTAACTGAAAGGATCGTATCAATATGGCAATCGACAGGACTCCTGTTCTTAAGCGCTGCCGTCAGCTCGGGATCGATCCCGCTGAGCTCGGTTACAGCAGCAAGAAGGAATCTATCCGTCAGCCCAAGCGCCGTCGCAAGGAATCTGAGTACGGCATGCAGCTGCGCGAGAAGCAGAAGGTCAAGTTCATCTATGGCGTTCTGGAGAAGCAGTTCCACGGCTACTTCAACAAGGCCCGTAAGATGAACGGCGTCACCGGTGAGAACCTCATGATCATCCTTGAGTCTCGCCTCGACAACGTCGTCTTCCGTCTTGGCTTCGCCCGCACCCGCAAAGAGGCTCGTCAGTCCGTCCGTCACGGTCACTTCACCGTGAACGGCAAGCGCGTGGACATCCCGTCCTACCGCGTCAAGGCCGGCGACGTCGTCGCTGTCGGCGAGAAGTTCCGTGACCTCCTCCCCATCAAGGAGGCTCTGATTTCCTCCGAGCGCTTTGAGGTCCCTGGCTGGCTCGAGGTCGATATCGAGAAGCTGTCTGGTAACGTGCTCGCTCTGCCGACGCGTGAGCAGATCAGCGGTGATATCAACGAGCAGCTCATCGTCGAGCTCTACTCTAAGTAGTCCATCCGGGCTGCTGAGGCTGGAGGTAATACATGTCAGAATTCATTAGGCCTCAGGTTCAGGTCGAAGAGATCAACGAGACGTCTGCTCGTGTCTCCGTCGAGCCGCTCGAGCGTGGCTACGGCGATACGCTGGGTAACTCCCTTCGTCGCGTTCTTCTGTCCTCGCTCGAGGGTGCAGCCGTCGAGGCTATTCAGATCGATGGCGCGCAGCACGAGTTCATGACCATCCCTAACATGGTCGAGGATGTCACCGACATCGTCCTGAATGTCAAGGGTCTTGTCTTCAGGGCTCTCGGCACGACCGACGAGGCGACCGCCACCATCTCGGTTGACGGCCCCTGCGAGGTCACCGGTGCGGACTTCTTTATTCCGTCCGAGTTTGAGTTGGTCAACCCCGAGCAGCACATTGCTACGCTCACCGAGGGTGGCCATCTCACCATGAGCATGCGCATCGGCTATGGCCGCGGCTATGTCTCTGGCGAGGCTAACAAGCGCGACAACGATCCCATCGGTGTGATCCACGTCGACTCGCTGTACTCGCCGGTGTCCCGTTGCGCCAAGCTCGTTGAGGCTTGCCGTGTCGGTCAGCACACCGACTACGACCGCCTTGTCCTCGAGATCGAGACCAACGGTTCCATCGCCCCGCGCGACGCCGTGGTCCAGGCTGCCAATATCATCAACCAGCATATGGCCGCCTTTATGAACCTTGCCGAGACCCCCGAGGTCGAGGAGGAGGCTTCGATCTTCGCTCCCGAGGTCACCAACGACAACGCCGAACTGGACAAGCAGATCGAGGATCTGGACCTTTCCGTCCGTTCCTACAACTGCCTTAAGCGCGCCAGCATTCACTCGGTCCGTCAGCTCGTTGAGTTCTCGGAGAACGATCTGCTGAACATCCGTAACTTCGGTGTTAAGTCGATCGAGGAAGTGAAGGACAAGCTTGAGTCCATGGGCCTGAGCCTGAAGGCTTAATGCTTCGCATATTTGAGGAGAAACTAGACCATGCGTCACAACGTTAAGAAGGGCCTGAAGCTCGGCACCGATGCGAGCCACACCAAGGCCATGAAGAAGAGCCTTGCCAAGGCCCTCTTCGAGAACGACCGCATCAAGACCACCGAGACCCGCGCTAAGGCGCTGCGTTCGGTCGTCGAGCCGATCATCACCTGGGCCAAGAAGGGCGACCTGCACTCTCGTCGTCTGGCCATCGCCAAGCTCGGCGATAAGCAGCTCGTTGCCGAGATTTTCGACAAGGCTGCCCAGGGCATGTGGCAGGACCGCAACGGCGGTTACACCCGCATCATGAAGCTCGGTAACCGTAAGGGCGACAACGCTCCTATCGTTATCATGGAGCTCGTCACCGAGCCTTGCACGCCTAAGGCCAAGAAGGCTGCTCCGGCCCCCAAGAAGGCCGCTGCTCCCAAGAAGGTTGAGGCTGCCGAGGAGACCGCTGCCGAGGAGGCTCCTGCTGAGGAGACCGCTGAGTAGACATTCCGTCTGCATAGGCTATATTCGAGGGGTACGTTCGCGTACCCCTCTTTTTTTGTTGCGATACCGTTGATTGTTTGTTGGGAGCGCCCATGACCGCGCCGTCTGATTTCAATTCGATTCCCGAGCTCGATGCCACGTTGGTGTTTCGCGTGGCCTATGACGGCTCGTTCTATAGCGGATTTGCCGAGCAGCCGGGACAGACGACGGTTGCAGGCGAGCTTCGTCGTGCTATTGAGACACTGTTGCGCCGCCCGATCGATCTGACGTGTGCGGGGCGTACCGATGCCGGCGTGCACGCGGTGGCCCAGTACATCAGCGTGCCCGTAACGGACGCTGAGCTGTCTTTAACGCGCCGTAGGTGGCTGCGGGCTATGGATGCCCTCCTGCCCAAAGATATCGCCATAAACGAGGTCTACAAGGCTCGTAAGGGCTTTTCTGCCCGCTTTGATGCGCGGTCCCGTACATATACGTATCGTATCGCCGATCGCGATGCGCGCCCCGTGCTCTCGCGCGGTGCGGTTTGGTGGCATCGCTATCCGCTCGATGTCGATGCCATGGAGGCGGCTTGCCCCGCGCTCTTGGGCGAGCAGGACTTCAAGAGCTTTTGCAAGGTCGCCTCGGCCGTTGGCAAGCCTACGCACCGTTGCGTGATGCGCGCCGAGTTTGGCCACGAAGTCGCCTTTGGCGAGGATATTCTGACCTTTACTATCGAGGGCAACGCGTTTCTGCATTCGATGGTCCGTACCATCGTCGGCACGCTCGTGGAGATTGGCATGCATCGCCGCGATCCCGAGTGGATGCGCGAGGTTATTGACACCTGTGACCGTACTGCCGCCGGTCCCACGGCGCCTGCCTGCGGCCTTACGTTTATGGGTGTCGATTACGACCCCGCCGAGCTCGTCGTGCTCGACTAGGGGGCTTGGTGCGCGCCTAGCCGACCTTTGCCATGTGTGGGCTGCGCGTGTGCAACATCTGTTCTTGGCGTGCATCGAACCTGACGGCCTGTTGCTTTTATTGCCGGGGTGTACCATGAACGACAGTTTGATTTATTGCTGTCGAGAGGATGGAAAACTTGGTTCGACGTGGCTCGCATCCGCGACTTTCGGTGATCCTCGTAGTTGAGGGTTCGCCCAGCTATGCGATGCGTGCGCTCGAAAGCGTCCAGAACCAAGACCTCTATGATCTGCAGATTGTCGTCGTGTGTCGCGATACGGCCCCTGGCGTGCGCCACTCGCTCGAAGTTACTGCCGGCAGGGATATTCACATCGATTTGATTGACGTCGAGGATGCGGCGCGTGGCGCGTGTCTGCGTGCTGGCTTTGCCGCTTCTCGCGGATCTCAGATTATTGCCATGAATGCCGACGAGTGGTTTGCGCCGCAGTCGCTTTCCAAGATGGTTGATGCTGCGTGTGACGCCGCGGCCGACATAGTGTTCCCCACGGTGTCACACGATCGCTACGATGCGCATCGAGAGCGCCATTCGCATGTCTTGGACGTTGCCCCTCTTGCTATCGAGGACCCGTCTTCGATGGCGCGTGAGCTGGCTCAGCTCATTCCGAGCGGCTTGATTGCGCAGACTTCGGGTGTTATGTACAGCCGCTCGTTGTTCGATGCGTGCCTGTCGCATGACAAGGCTTATCGTACCGTTGGGTTTATGGCATGCGCGCTTTCGCAGGCACAACGTGTGTCCGGGTGCGGTGACGCTTGTTTCCACGCAGTGGCGCCAAAGCTTACGGATGTTTTTGACCCCACCATGTTTGCCAGGCTTTCCGATGATGTCCAGGCTCTCGATGAGCTTACTGATTCGCTTGTGGAGGCGGGCGATGGCAGCCAACTGAAGATGGCGAGCCAGAAGTTCTACTTTGCCGGCCTGGTCGCCTGCATTGAGAATTTGTGTCTGAGCCCGCATGGGGTGTCATCAATCGAGCGCTCTGCTCGTATGCGTGATATGCTCGAGGCGCCTCGAACCCGTCAGATGGTTGCAGCCCTCAAGGATGACCATCGTGGACTCGGCTTGTTGTTTGGACCAATTGCAAGCGCAAGGCCCACACGTTGCGTGATGTGCACGCATTTGGCGGCTTTTCTCAACCGGACGGGTGCCAAAACGGCCTAGAGACGCTCATTTCGAAACAAACTTGCATAGAATTGTTTCGAAATGCGTTCTTATTCACAAAAGCCTTCAAATAGCGCTAAACTATTCAATCACTGATTGATTGTCTCCGCCATCTTTTGGAGTGAGGGTTTGTATGGCTAAAAAACGCAATGGGCGCCAGGATGCCATCAGAGATATTGTGCGCAACAAAGACGTGCGTACGCAGCGTGTGCTGGTGGATGAGCTCCGCGCCATGGGCTTTGATTGCACGCAGGCGACCGTCTCTCGCGATATTGCCGATATGGGGCTGCGTAAGCTCCCTGAGGGCATCTATGTCCTGGCAGAGGACCTGCATCTGCAGCGCATGGTCTCCGAACTCGTTACCGGCGTTCTGCGCACCGACAACCTCGTCATGATTAAAGCTCAACCCGGTACGGCCTCCGGCATCGCCGCCGCCGTTGACGCAGCTGAGTTGCCCGATGTGCTTGGCTCGCTTGCCGGCAATGACACCATCTTGGTCATCGCTCAGACGGCTGAGGACGGCGAGCGTCTCGAGGCGCTGATCAATAAGCTGAGCAATTCTCGCAAGTAGGCGTGCGGGTCGTGCGCTCGGCACTGTGCGCGCTGACATCGTGGCTTGTAAGTGGTATTGACGTTGGTCGGTACCGCCTTTTTGTTTGTCGGTATAAAGACCGCCCACCAGGTCGCTTTAAATTAAAAGGCCCCCGAGCAGTTTAATAAGCTGCTCGGGGGCCTTGTTGCTTATGGTCGGATGAATTTCTAGCCGACCGTATCGTCAGGC
>CABUBS010000044.1 GCA_902489855.1 uncultured Collinsella sp. | reverse complement strand
TAGAAAGACTGAGTGCAAAGCGACCCCGCCGCCAGCTCCCCAAGCTCGGCGGCGTGGGCATTTTAGGAGGATGTTCATGGCGAACGACAGCAAGACATGGCGGTGCGGAAAGTATGAGCTCAGCTTTGACCGTCCGCGCATCATGGGCGTCCTCAACGTGACGCCCGATTCGTTTAGCGACGGCGGGGAGCACTTCGACCCGGATGCCGCCATCGAGTATGGCCTGGCGATGCTCGACGCCGGCGCCGACATCATCGACGTGGGCGGCGAGTCTACGCGCCCCGGCTTTACCCCGGTCAATCCCGACGAGGAGGCTCGCCGCGTGCTGCCCGTGGTGCGCGCGCTGGCCAAGGAGGGCGCCATCGTCTCGATCGACACGCGTCACGTGGCGGTTGCCAAGGCGGCCGTGCGCTGCGGCGCCTCGATCGTCAACGACGTGACCGGCTTCACCGACTCCAAGATGGTCGAGTTTGTTAAGACGAGCACCTGCGGCGTCATCGTGATGCATGCCGGCGAGGTCGCCGCGCCCGCGCGCACGCACGCAACGGTGCAGCTCGATACCTCGGCAGCGGCGTTTGTTGCCGAGAAGGCGCGCGAGGCGGCTGCCGAGGCCGCGCGTGAGGCCGAGAAGCCGGCTCCGGGCGGCGTGGTGCAGCCCTCGTTGCCGTTTGGCGAACCGGAGCCCACGTCCGAGCCTTCAAGCGAGCAGGAGACGCCGGCCGCCGAGCAGGCTACTGCCGCCGAGACCGTCGCGCCCGCGCCCGAGGCCGCGCCCGCAGCCACCGAGGCCGCATCGGAGTCCAATGACCGCCTGGCCGCCATGATGCGCCGCAGCGCCCGCCGCGAGGAAGCCTACGTGCCCACCTCGCAGCTCCGCCGCTTCACCCTGCCCGATTCGGCGCCCATCATGCGCCGCGTTATGGGCTTTCTGTCCGACCAGGCCCGCACGCTCATCCATGCCGGCGTGTCGCGCGACCGCATCTGCATCGATCCTGGCCCGGGCTTTGGTAAGTCGGCTAACGAAGACATCGTCATCCAGCGCGAGACTGCCAAGATGGCGTCACTGGGCTATCCGCTCATGTGCGCCGTGTCGCGCAAGCGCTTTGTGGGCGCCGTCTCGGGCGTGACCGAGGCCGCCGAGCGCGATGCCGCTACGTTTGGCGTGTGCCTGGGCGCCATCCAGGCCGGTGCCAACATCGTGCGCGTGCACGACGCCGCGGGTTTTGCGCAGTTCCTGAACGGCTACTGGGCGGTTGCCAAGCCACAGCCGCGCCGCGCGTTTGTGGCCGTGGGCTCCAACCTGGGGCATCGCTGCGACAACATCCGCGCCGCACGCGAGATGATCGCCGAGATTCCACTCACCTGCGTGTCCAACTCCTCCAAGATCTACGAGAGCGAGCCTGCCTACGAGACGCGCCAGGACGCGTTTGCCAACGCCGTCATCGAGATCAAGACCGAGCTGGCGCCGTTGGTGCTGCTCGACGAGCTCATGAAGATCGAGGCCGAGCTGGGGCGCGACCGCTCCAAAAAGGCCAAGGCCAACGGTCCGCGCACCATCGACCTGGACCTGCTGTGGATGGACGGCGAGACCCACGGCGGCAAAAAGCTGCGCCTGCCGCATCCACTGATCGGCGAGCGCGATTTTGTGCTGGTGCCGCTTGAGGACTTGATGCACGACCCGGCGCGGTTCTTCCGCTACAACGGCGTCGAGGTCAAGGAGCCCGAGGACCGCGTGGGCCATATCGTGGGCGAATTGGGGCGTATGTAGATGATCGAGATGAATGCTGTTGCCGCCGGTACCGAGCTTGACGCCGCGCGTGACGCGGGCCGCGAGGGTGCGTCCGCGGGCTGGTGCGCTTGGAGCGCGGGCGAGGCGTCGTTGACGTTTTCGCTGGTCGTGCGCCCGGATGTGAACATGCATGCCTTCCACGGCCTGCCGTTTGTGGCCGCGATGGGCATGATGGACGCGCTCGTGGGCACGGCTTCGACGCCGGGGTTGGGCCTTGCCGGTAAGGTGGGTATCCAGTGGCCGAGCGATATCGTGTGCGGTGCGCCTGCGTTTGAGACGTCGTTTGCACGCGTCTCCGTCAACGGTGGCGCCGGTGCCGCAGGCATGTTCGGTGCCGTGACGGTGGATATTGAGCGTTCGGCGCTGAGCGAGCTTGGTGTGGACGTGGCTGACGAAGCGCTGGTCGAGGAGTTGGCCGCCGCCGTGCTGACCCGTGTGGACACCTGGGCGGTTGTTGCCAACACGCCGCAGGGCGCTGCCGGTCCGCTGGCCCCCGTGTTGGGCGAGTACTTCGACATGGTGCCGCTGCTGGGCCGCCAAGTTGCGGCGGTGTCGCCCAACGGCTTGCCGCTTGCGGTCGGTGTGTTTGCGGGCCTGGACATCTGGGGTCGCGCGACCATTAAGACCGACGCTGGCGAGCAAGAGTTTCCGCCCGAGGCCGTGCGCATTCGCGGACTGTAACGCGAGGCGCCCGCGCTCAAAGATAACGATGACAACGAAGCCCTCTTCGGCCTGTGCCGGGGAGGGCTTTGCGTGACTGCGGGGTAGCACCTCGGACCTATTCCTCAAAACTGAAAATTTTTCGATTTTGAGGAATAGGCTTGGCGAGCATTTGCGGGGACTGTGGCATCGGGCGTGCTTGACTTAAGCTCCTGCTCTATCCCAGCTCTTGCATGCGGCGGTAGATTTCGCAGATACCCTTGATGGTGAGCTGTCCGTCGACCACGTCGAAGGCATCGGTCGAATCGGCGACGATGCTGGCGAGACCGCCCGTGGCGATAACGGTGGCATCCTCGCGGCCCAGCTCGCGCTTCATGCGCGCGACCAGGCCCTCAGCCATGGCGGCGGCGCCCGTTACGGCGCCCACCTTGATGCACTCCTCGGTATCGCGGCCGATGGCGTGCTCGGGCGCCTCGAGCGGCACGCTGGCGAGCTTGGCGGCACGGGCGGCAAGCGCGTCCATCGAAATGCGGATGCCCGGCGCGATCGCTCCGCCAATGTAATAACCGTCCTCATCGATGACGTCGATATTGGTCGCGGTGCCAAAGTCCACCACGATTGCCGGCGCGCCGTAGAAAGTTTCGGCTGCAACGGCGTTGGCGACGCGATCGGCGCCTACGGCTTGGGGACGCGCCGCGCGCAGCTTGGTCACCGCGGCCGTCTGCGGCCCAATGACGATGGCGTCTGCGGCAATGCGGTCGGCCACGGCGTGCCATTCGCGCGAGAGCTGCGGCACCACGCCCGCAAAGGCGATCGCGTCGACCGCGTCGAGCGAAAGGCCGTACATCTTAAAGAAACCCATCAGGCGCACATGGATCTCGTCGGCGGTATAAGAGCGGTCGGTGGGCATGCGCCACGACTGCACCAGCTCGTCTCCGTCAAACAGGCCCATGGCCGTCTGCGTGTTTCCCATATCGATAGCGAGCAGCATGTCTACTCCCAGTGTTGGCATAAAAGGACGCGCACCATTGTATACGCGCCGTCGACGGCGCTCGGCCGCGATTCGTTTACGGTGATAGGGGCTGAGGGGTTTTAAATATGAAGGAATTATGCTCTACGAGATTTTCCTTGCCGTTTACCGAACTCCCGCGTAATATTCTTTCTTGCGCACATGAGGCGCCCAGACATTGCGGGGTGGAGCAGTCTGGTAGCTCGCCGGGCTCATAACCCGGAGGTCGTAGGTTCAAATCCTGCCCCCGCGACCAAGAACTTGCAGCTCGTCGGCCTAGCCGGCGAGCTTTTTTGTTATTTCGGGACCGTGTTTTCGGTCCAATTCTCGGCCTCTCAAACAAAATCTCGATCTGTAACATCTAGACCCGATTTGGGCGGCTAGGTGTTACAGATCGAGATATACCGGTGGGCTTGGTCGTGTTTGTCTAAATCTGTAACACGAGGGACGGTTTTTGCCGAGTAACCGTTACAGATTGAGATTTTCTAGCAGGCGGGTTTGGTTTGTCTCGATCTGTAACAGGTAGGGGTCAAAAGTGGGCCTAGCTGTTACAGATCTAGATTGTTGAGGATGGGCCGAGAGGAATGTCTCGATCTGTAACAGTAAGACCCGGTTTTGTCGCGTAACTGTTACAGATTGAGATAAACCGACGGGCCGCCCCGCCCATCCCCATCCACCTGCCGCTACCTGCTGTCCGCCGATTTCCGTTGCGCTGCTGTATTCCCATGCCATATCCTCTAGATAACTACGCGGCATCATCGCCGCCGCGCCTACAAGAGAGGAATGTCCATGACCACACCTGCATCCAAGCTGCTCCAGCCCATTACGGTTGGCCCCCTTGAGCTCAAGAACCGCATTATGTTTCCGCCGCTGACCACCGGCTACGAGGAGCGTGACGGTTCCATCGGCGAGCGCAGCCTGGCTTTTTACGAGCGCTTGGCCCGTGGCGGCGTGAGCTACATCGTCATCGGCGACGTCGCTCCCGTCATGACCGCAAGCCCCACGCCCAAGCTGGCGACCGACGCCCAAATCCCCACGTTTAAGGCCCTGGCCGATGCCGTCCACAAGCACGGCGCCAAGGTCGCGCTGCAGCTGTTCCACCCCGAGTACGACGTGCCCGGCGTCGGCCGCATGGTCATGGGATCCATGGCCGCCGCCAAGGCCGCGCAGGAGGCCAAGGCCGCCGGCGACGAGGAGACCTTTGCCGCCAAGATGGCCGAGTCCAACGAGATCCGCAACCAGGCCTACGCCAAGCTGCATCACGACATGCAGCACTTTGTGAACGAGGCGAGCGTAGAGCAGCTCACCCAGATCAAGGAGGCCATCGCTGCCTCGGCCGCTCGCGCACAGCAGGCCGGGATCGACGCTATCGAGGTCCACGGCGACCGCCTGGTGGGTTCGCTGTGCTCGGCCATCCTCAACCAGCGCACCGACGAGTACGGTGGTTCGTTCGAGAACCGCGTTCGCTACGCGCTGGAGGTCGTCGCCGCCATTAAGGAGGCCGCGCCGCAGCTGATGGTGGAGTACAAGCTCCCCGTGATCATGGAGAACCCCGACGGCACGCCGCGCGGCAAGGGTGGCCTGCAGCCCGACGAGGCCTGCGAGTTCGCCAAGCTGCTCGAGGGTACGGGCATCGATATGATTCAGGTCGCACAGGCCAACCACACCGGCAACATGGGCGACACCATTCCGCCCATGGGCGCCATGCCCTACAACTGGACGCTGCCCGTGGCCGAGCGCGTCAAGGCCCTGGTCTCCGTGCCGGTGGCAACCGTCGGCCGCGTTGTCTCGGTTGAGGCCGGCGAGAAGATTCTGGAAGACGGCGCCGCCGACATCATCGCCTATGGCCGCTCGCTCATGTGCGACCCCGACATTGCGCTGAAGGCCGCCACGGGTGAGCCCATCCGCGAGTGCCTCAACTGCAACAAGGGCTGCGTCGATGCGATTCAAAACCGCAAGTACATCTCGTGCGTGCTCAATGCCGAGAACGGCGATGAGGCAACCATCGCCATTAAGCCGGGCGAGGGCGACAAGAAGATCGCCGTGGTGGGCGGCGGCATCGCCGGTCTGGAGGCCGCGCGCGTGGCGGCCAAGCGCGGCTACGACGTGACCGTCTACGAGGCGAGCGATCATCTGGGCGGCCAGATTGTGCTGGCGGCCGCGCCTCCGCGCAAGGACGAGATCATGCGCTCGGTCGAGTACTACGAGAAGATTCTGCCCGGCCTGGGCGTGAAGGTCGAGCTCAACCATGCCGCTACCGCTGAGGACCTCAACGCCGCCGACGCTGCGATTGTGGCCGTGGGCGCACACGACGTGGTCATCCCCGTTCCGGGTGCCGATTCGGAGAAGGTCGTCTCGAGCTGGGACGTGCTGGCCGGCAAGGTGGAGCTCAGCGGCCGCGTCGCCGTCATTGGCGGCGGCCTGGTGGGCACCGAGACTGCCGAGTACCTGCTGCAGCACGGCTGCGAGGTGGCGATCGTGGAGATGCTCGACAAGATTGCCGCGGGCGAGTCCGAGACCATTCTGCCGCTGATTATGAGCGACTTTGCAGAGCACAACGTGGAGCAGCATGTTAAGACCCGCCTGACCGCCATTACCGACGAGGGCGTGGAGGCTGTTCGCACCACCGAGGACGGCGCCGAGGAGCCGGTGAAGATCGCCTGCGATTACGTGGTGATGGCCGTGGGCTCCAAGGCCAACGCGTTTGACCTGGATGGCGTGACGGTGCCCGTGACCTGCGTGGGCGACTGCTCGGGTGAGCGCACCGCCGACATTGCGAGCGCCATTCGCACGGCGTATCACGCGGCCAACGAGCTGTAGTTGAACATCGCGGCCAGGCGGGGCGGTAGCACGGATCCGTCTCGCCCGGCTGTGTCCCGTCGGGTGTCAACCGGTGCGGGGCCTGCAAGCGCAGCAGGTCCCGCCCTTTTTGTTTTGCTCCGATGAATGGCAATGCGCGGTAATCATGAGGAGTGAGGACGTCTACTGCCTTGCAGATCACTCAAAAATATTGGGGGAGGGGTTAATAACTATATCCTCTATACCAAAGGACATAAAGAGATGCCAATTTTGTTGACAAGCGAATGACGATTAGCTGCGAGTCA
Source organism: uncultured Collinsella sp. (assembly GCA_902489855.1). Taxonomy (GTDB): domain Bacteria; phylum Actinomycetota; class Coriobacteriia; order Coriobacteriales; family Coriobacteriaceae; genus Collinsella. The sequence continues at coordinate 6,419 of CABUBS010000044.1, read as the reverse complement.
GCTACCAGCGTAAATAATCGATAAAGAAATGTCGTAATTTGGTGCCAAATGCCCAGATAACGCCGCGTCTATTTTAATTAACTGCTTTGAGCAAACAGTAAAATGCTACTATCTAACTTGCACGTAAGAAAGCAGATTAACGGCTAAGGCTAAGAAGTGGCAGGTATGTCGGAAGCAACTAGGACTCGCACGCATGCGCCCGAGGTTAGGCAGCGCGCCGTCGAGATCCTCCAAGAGGGGGTCGGTCATCGCGCTCTCGCCGCGGAGCTTGGCATTCCCCAGGCCACGGCTCGTCAGTGGGCCCGCGCGTATGCCGTGGGCGGTGCCGACGCCGTTCTCAATGCCGGTTCGCATCATCACACCTATTCGTACGACGTAAAGCTCGCTGTGGTTAAGGACCGTCTGGAAAACGGCTTGACGGTTCGCGAGGCCATGATCAAGCACAAGATTCCCAGCGAGTCTTCGGTCAAGGCTTGGTGCCGTCAGTACCGCGAGAGCGGTGAGTCCGCACTGGTCGATAAGCCGCGCGGTCGCAAGCCGCGCGTTAAAAAGGCGGAATAGCAAACGGGATGGTGCGCCCACAGGGGCGCATTTTTCTTGCCGCCTCTCTGCTCCAAAGCGGACGTGCCCTTGCCCCGTACGCCTAAAACTCCCCAGTTGACCGAAAACCCGCCGCCGCTACTCATCAATTGAGCTATAACGTTAAACAATTGCAGCGTTTTTGCATGGGGGAGTGATGGTATGACGCTACTGTATTTCCTTACCCTGTTTCCGCTGGTACCGGCGCTGGGCATGCTGCTCGCGCGCGGTGACCGCGCCCGCGATGCGGTGGGACTCATAGGCTCCGGCATTATCATGGCGGTGACAGTTGTAGTCGCCGTCATGTTTTTTTGCACGGGTCCGCAGAGCTTTGAGATTGCCCCCGGTACCTCGCATGCGCTCTCGATCATCAGCTCCGTCATCGACGTAATTCTGTGCGCCGTCATCCTGTACAACGCGCACAAATATAAGAGCGTGCTTACCACGGTGCTCGGCATAGTCCAGCTGGTGGGCTCGCTCGTCTTTGCGGCCATGACGCTGCCTGCGGCCGAAGCCGTCACGGCGACGCCGCTCTACCTAGACTACATGAGCGTGATCATGGTCCTCGCCGTCGGCATCGTCGGCAGCCTTATCTGTATCTACGCTTTGGGCTACATGAAGGACTTCCAGGCCCATGATGAGCACGAGGCCGCGCTGCGCGGGCAGACCGCGCCCGACCGTCGTCCGCAGTTCCTGGCGCTTATGTTCCTGTTCCTCTCGGCCATGTTCGTCATCGTGACGAGCGACAACCTTGAGTGGCTGTTCTGCGGCTGGGAAATCACCACCGTGTGCTCGTTCCTTATGATTGGCTATACGCGCACGCCCGAGGCCATCAAGAACGCCTTTAACCAGATCATCCTCAACATGCTGGGCGGCATCGCGTTTTTGGCCGGACTCATGTACCTGCACGTTAACGGCATGCCGCTGACCATCTCGGGCATGATTGAGCTTTCCGGCGCCGGAACCGCGCAGTCCGCGCTGCTGGTGATGCCGGTCATCCTGCTGTCGCTCGCCGCACTCACCAAGGCCGCACAGATGCCGTTCCACACTTGGCTGTTGGGTGCCATGGTTGCCCCCACGCCCACGAGCGCCCTGCTGCACTCGTCCACCATGGTCAAGGCCGGCGTGTTCCTGATGGTCAAGCTCAGCCCGCTCTATGCCATCTATCCCGTGACTGGCTTTATGGTCACGAGTGTGGGTGCCATCACGTTTTTGCTCGCTGCCCTCATGGCCATCTCGCAGAGCAACGCCAAACGCGTGCTCGCGTACTCCACCATTTCCAACCTGGGCCTCATCAGTGCCTGCTTGGGTGTCGGCGCGCCCGAGGCCGTGTGGGCGGCCATCTTCCTGATCCTGTTCCACACGGTGGCCAAGTCGCTGCTGTTCCTGTGCGTGGGCACGGCCGAGCATCATATCGGCAGCCGCAATATCGAGGACATGGACGGTATGTTCAGCCGCATGCCGCACCTGACGCGGCTGATGATGCTGGGCATCATGGGCATGTTTGTGGCGCCGTTTGGCATGCTCGTGTCCAAGTGGGGCGCCCTGGTGGCGTTTGCGCAGACCGGCAACGTGCTCATGATCATGGTGCTTGCCTTTGGCTCGGCCGCGACGTTTTACTTCTGGGGCAAGTGGCTTGCCAAGCTTTCGGGCGTCGACCCCACGGCTCAAAACGTTGAGGTCAATGTCCACAAGACCGAATGGATGGCCCTCAACACCATCGCCGCGCTCCTGATTCTGTGCTGCGTGGCCTTCCCGGTTATCTCGAGCGGCCTGGTGTCGCCTTACTTGGCCATGGTGTTTGGCCGCGTGCCGTACGTTATTGGCAAGGACGCCATGTATCTGATGGTGGTTATCGTGGCGTTTATCGCCGTGGTGCTGCTGACTTCATTCCGCGTGAGCAACAAACCGCACGTAAACGTATATCTTTCGGGTGTGGGAACCGACAATTACCGCCATTTCCGCGGCTCGATGGGACACGAGGTGAAGGCCGAAAAGCGAAATTGGTACTCGGAGGACGCCCTTGGCGAGAAGCGTATTGGCCCCGCGGGTAGCGTGGTGTGCTGCAGCATTATCTTGTTTGCGCTGCTGTGCTGCGCGTGGATTGGGCCCGAGCGGCTTGCCATGAGCGCGCCCTCGGTGCTGCGCGGCAAGTATTTTGAAGGTTCGGGCGTCGTGGGCATCTTTATTGGTACCGTGGCGTTTGCCTTGCTGGCGCCGCTTGTGGGCGGCCTGATCGACGGCGTTGACCGCAAGCTGTCCGCCCGCATGCAGGGCCGCGTGGGCCCGCGCCTGCTGCAGCCCTTCTACGACGTTGCCAAGCTGCTGCGCAAGGCCCCTGCCAGCGTAAACACCATGGACGATACCTACATGGCGTGCGCGCTCATCTTCACCGTCGTGGGCGGCGGCATCTTTGTGTCGGGCTCCAACACGCTGCTGTGCGCTTTTATGGTTACCCTCGCTGCAATCTTTGTGGTGCTGGCGTCCGCCTCGACGCAAAGCCCGTTTGCCCAGGTCGGCGCCGACCGCGAGCTGCTACAGGTCATGAGTTACGAGCCCGCCGTTTTGCTGATGAGCGTGGGCCTGTACCTTGCTACCGATAGCTTCGACTCCATCGCCGTAACCGGGCAGTCGGCGCCCATCATCGCGTACAGTGCGCCCATTTTCTTGGCGCTGCTTGCGGTACTCACCATCAAGCTACGCAAGTCGCCGTTCGACCTTTCGTACTCGCATCACGCGCATCAGGAGATTGTCCAGGGCGTCGCCACCGAGATGAGCGGCGGCACGCTGGCCAAGATGACCCTTATGCACTGGTGCGAGACCGTGCTGTTTTTGATGTGGGTGGGCATGTTCTTTGTTTGGGACAACCCGGTGAGCTGGCTGGTCGCCCTGGTCGTGATGGCTGCGACGTATTTTGTCGAGGTGCTGATCGACAACACCTTCGCACGCAGCACCTGGCGCAGCTGCTTTAAGCTCGGCTGGGGCGTGGCGCTGGTGTTTGGCCTGCTCAACCTTATGCCCATCCTCGTCGACGTGTTTATTTAGGAGGCGGCATCCATGGATCATAAAATGTCGCGCTCGCCGTGGGTTATTCATTACGACGGCTCGAGCTGCAACGGATGCGATATCGAGGTGCTGGCCTCGCTCACGCCACTGTTCGATGCGGAGCGCTTTGGCGTGGTCAACACCGGCAACCCTAAGCATGCGGATATCTTTTTGGTGACGGGGTCGGTCAATGCCCAGAACCTGCCCGTCGTGCGCCAGATCTACAACCAGATGCTCGAGCCCAAGTGCGTGGTGGCCTGCGGCATCTGCGCGTGTTCGGGCGGCGTGTTCCGCGATGCCTATAACGTGATCGGCGGCGTGGACCGCGCAATTCCCGTGGACGTGTACGCGCCCGGGTGCGCCATTCGCCCCGAGACCGTGATCGATGCCATTGTGGAGGCGTGCGGCATCCTGGACCAGAAGGAGGCCGTGATGCGTGCTGGCGGCGATCCGCTTACCGTGGGCGGCGCCGCTACCTGGGATGGTGGCGTTGAGCTGGGCGAGGACGGGTTTGTGGCCGCGTCTGAGGCCGGCGACGCGCCTGCCGCTGGCGACGCACCTGCTGAGACGCCCGCCGCTGCAAAGGAGGCCGAGTAATGCAAAAGGCTATCTATACCACCGTCGGGATTGACGAGCTCCTGTCTCATGTCCAGGCGCTCAAGGGCGTCGGCGCGCGCTTTGTGCAAATGCACGCCGAGCGCAACGTCGACGACGGCTCGTATCGCCTGGTCTATACGTTCATCAACGTTCGTGCTGCCCAGGAGCAGATCGCCCAGGACGGCAACTATGTGATTGAGAACCTGGTAGTCGAGGGTATCGACCGGTACCAGGAGATTCCGTCCATCAGCTCGTATTACCCCGCGGTGTTCCCGTTTGAGAACGAAGCGCACGACCTGTTCGGGCTTGCCGTCACCGACATGCAGATCGACTTTAAGGGCTTTTTCTACCATGTTTCGACTGCCGAGCCCATGAGCGTTATCACGCCCGAGGTGAAGGCCGCGCGCGAGAAGGCCATGAAGGTCCGTGCCGCCGCCGAAGCCAAGGCGCGCAAGGCCGCTGCCGAAAAGGCCGCCGCTGCTGCGGCTGCTGCAGGGGAGGGCGCTGCGAGCGCCGGCGATGCCGCGGGCGCCGCTGCTCAGCCCGCTGCGGCTGCCGGCTCCGATGCTCAGCACGATGAGGCTGCTGCGAAGGCCGCGCTCAAGGCTGCCGAGATGGAGGCAAAGCTCGCTGCCATGGATCCCGAGAAAGCAGCCAAGGTCCGCGCGGCGCTTGCCGCCAAGGCCGCCCGCGACAAGCAGAAAAAGGAGGCGTAAGGCCCATGGCACATCGCTCCGTTATTCCGTTTGGCCCGCAGCACCCGGTACTGCCCGAGCCGCTTCATCTGGACCTGGTGATCGAGGACGACCGCGTCATCGAGGCAATTCCGCAGATCGGTTTTGTGCACCGCGGACTCGAGAAGCTCACCGAAAAGCGCGATATGCATCAGTTTGGCTACATTGCCGAGCGCATCTGCGGCATCTGCGCCGTGGGCCATAGCTGCGGCTATGCCAGCGCCTGCGAGGGCATGCTCGGCATCGAGGTGCCTGGTCGCGTGCAGTATATCCGCACCATTCTGCATGAGCTTTCGCGCATTCACTCGCATCTGCTGTGGCTGGGCCTGCTCGCCGACGCCTTTGGCTTCGAGGCGCTGTTCTATCGGTCATGGACCCTGCGCGAGCAGATTCTCAAGATCTTTGAGAGCACTTGCGGCGGGCGCGTGATTCTGTCGATTAACGAGATCGGCGGCCTTAAGCACGATATCGAGGACTCCGAGCTGGCGGGCATTGTCCAGACGCTCGATGCCATGCGTCCTGACTACGAGGCCCTGGTGCATACGTTTTTGGACGACAACAGCTGCGGCGAGCGCCTGCATGGCGTGGGCGTGATTAGCAAGAAAGACGCGCTGGAGCTTTCGATGGTCGGTCCGTTTGGGCGCGCATCGGGCGTGGATTACGACGTGCGCATGTTTGACGACGGCGCCTATGCGGACTTGGCCGCGTTTGAGCCCATCGTTGCTACCGATGGCGATTGCTATGCCCGCTGCCAGGTGCGTTGCGCCGAGGTCACGCAGGCCATGGACATCATTAAGGAGCTTGTGGGCAAGATTCCGCACGACGGGATTGGCGGGCGCACCAAGCTTACGCCGGCCGACGGCGCGCGCGGCGAGGTTGTGATTGAGCAGCCGCGCGGCGAGGCGTATTACTATGTGCGCGGCAACGGCACCAAGAACCTGGACCGTTTCCGCGTGCGCACGCCGACGTCGCAGAACTTGGCGGGTCTGACGCATGCGCTGCAGGGCGTACTCCTTGCCAACGTGCCCATGATTATCCTGACCATCGACCCCTGCATTAGCTGCACGGAAAGGTAGGCGCGGCATGAGTTTGCTGACATTTGCCAAGACGGCCTTGGGCTCTATGGTCAAGCAGCCGGTAACGGTGTGCTATCCGCAGGAGAAGCTCGCGGCACCCGAGCGCTTGCGCGGGCATATCGTCAACGACATGGACGTGTGTATCTGCTGCGGCATGTGTGCGCGTCGCTGTCCGGCGGGCGCGCTCGCGGTCGATCGCAAGGGTGGAACGTGGTCGATCGACCCGTATGCCTGTGTGGTGTGCGGTGAGTGCATCGAGAGCTGCCCCAAGCACTGCCTGACTATGGACACCGCCCGCACCCCAGTCGCAGCGGACAAGACCCCCACGGTAGAAACCAAGCCGGAGTAGCGCCGGAATAGAGCTGGGATAGGGGCCGGTGGGGCAAAA
>CABUBS010000043.1 GCA_902489855.1 uncultured Collinsella sp. | reverse complement strand
ATCTTGACGGGCTTCGGGGAGCTCTGTGTAGAGCGGGTGGTCCTCGAGCCTAAAGCGCTCGACCTGCTGGGGAGCGCGGCCGCGGACGAACAGCCAAGAGCGGTCGACGGGCGTTGCCATGAGCGTACTGGGCAGCACGTCGGCACGCTCGGAAAAGACGCGGGCGCTCTCGGGGTCCTGAAAGGCTAGTACGAGCTGCGTGTCGCAGTTGCCCATGATGGAGCGAGCGCGCGCCTCGCCATAGAGCGCATCGAGCTGGTTTGTTGACTGCAGCAATAGGGTTGCCCAGATCTCGCGGCTGCGGATGATGGACAGAACGTTATCGATTTGCGGCATCTGCAGGTTGGCAAAGTCGTCGAGCATAAATCGAACCGGTATCGCAAGGCGACCGTCGGGCTGCGCGTCGGCGTAGCGGATGAGTCCCGCGAAGGCCTGCGTTACAAACAGGTTGGTGAGCGGATCGAGGCTACGGTCGAGATCGCTGACGGTGACGAAGAGCGCTCGACGCTCGCATCCCAGAGCCGCGAAATCAATCCGATTCGCATCGGTGTACAGACGGCGTGCACCATCAAAGCCCAGGCACATGACCTTTTCGGCAAGGATGCCCATGATGCTCGCATGCATCTTTTCTGCCGTGATGGTGGGGGAGTAGCGCCGCCACAGCGAGAGCGCATAGCTTGCGGGGTCGGTGGTCTGCAGGTCGTCGAAGAGCCGAGCCGTGGCGCGGTCTTGGAGATGCTCGCAAAGGTCGATCACCGACGAAAACGTCTGCTCCTCAATGGGCAGCTGCTCGCATACATAGGCGATGAGGCAAGATAGCAGGTTGGCGGCTGCGTGGTCCCAAAACGGCTGGGTTTGGTCCTCGACGGGACAGATGGCCTTGGCGACCGAGATGATGTCCTGTTGGTTGGGCTTGCCGTCTTTGGTGCGGCGGATGTGGTTGAGCGGGTTGTAGCCGCATTGCTCGACGTCCTTGGGCATGGTGGCCGTATCGTCAAGATCGGCAAAGTTGAGGCGCTGCACACGATAGCCGTGCGCGGCAAGCACGGGTCCGACTTCGCGGCAAAGCGCCCCTTTGGTGTCGAGCACGATATAGCTCGCATTCATCTGCAGCAGGTTGGGCTTAAGAACGTTGCGGGTCTTGCCGGCGCCCGAAGGCCCGATTACGAGCATATTGTTGTTGAGGCCCGTTTGACGCGTATCACACGAGAGTGCGTGGGCTTGCGCAAGGATGGTGGGGGCCGGGGCATGCAGTGCCGTGTCGAGGTTAGACATGGGCGGTCTCCTTGGTCGAGGTAGGAATGCCGTGGGCAAAGCCGAGCTCGACGGCGCGCTCGGCCGAAAGGTACGTATCCTTTGCCGTGAGTGTTTGGATACGCTTGGCCGAAAGGCCGCTGCGATCAGACAGGATTTGCGTCAGGGCCTTGCGAGTCTGCATGAGACGCCGGCTTGTTTCCTGGAGTGCTAGGGCCGAGCCCCCAGCTCCTTGCGGGATGAGCGGGTCGTGAATCATGAGTTCTGCATGGGGCGCCATACGGCGCTCGTCGCCACCCATGAAGATGATGGCGCCCATAGAGGCCGCGAACTCCAGGCAGACGGTGTGGATGGGGCACGGCGAGAGGCGCATGGTGTCGTAGATGGCGAGGCCGGCACGCACGCTGCCGCCGGGGCTGGCAACAAAGACCGTGATGGGGGCCGTGGGGTCTGCGGCCTCGAGCAGACGAATCTGCTGGCACAGATCGTGTGCTATCGCACTGTTGATGTCGCCCACGACGGAAAGCTCACGTCGGGCGAGCATCTCGTCGTAGACGGAAGTGAGCGTTATGCCACGAGCCGACTCGCGCATCGTGAGCGGGCTGATGATAGGGGCATGGGTGGTGTCCATGAGGACTCCTTTCTGAATGTGGTGGATCTGAGTGGGGCTATGCGTGCCCGTCTTTAAGCTTCGAAGGCACGCTCGAGCCTGCGTTCAAGCTCGGTAGCGGCCTTATGGCTCCCGGCATTAGCCAGCGCTTTGCCGAACGCGCCAAAGCGCAGCAGCGTGGCGATGGGCGCGGTGTAGGCAAGGTGCAGCTGGCGCTCGAGATCATCGGGAAATTCGTTGGGGCCGTAGCGCTTCTGGTAGAAGTGAACGATGCTTTGGCTCATCTCCCATTCATCGCGGTAGCGCTCGAACTGCCGCTGCTGGATATCGATAATCCGGACTGTCTGGGTGCGAAGGCCAACAGGCGCCAATGCTCGATAACCGTCGAAGAGACGATTGAGGCTGAGTATGCGGAGCATGTCGATGAGGGTACGAACCGTGGTCGGTCCGGCCTGGAATCGGGCAGTCGCACGGTTGTAACGTTCGCGGTCGAGCACCATGATGCTGGGAGGGTGCTGCATGTCATCTTGCCCGCAGTTTGCCTGCTGGTGCCGCGCCTCCAGGGCGTTGAGCCCCATGGCGAGGTCATGAATGGGGAGCGTCAGCGCGTTTTGTAGGTCGTATCGATGATCCATCAATGTCATCCGCGTCTCGTCGTCCATGTCGAGTCGCAACTTGGTATCGAGTGCCGTGATCATATGCGCCAGATGGCCCATGGTATACGGGCCGTCGGTCTTGCCGTGGGGTCCGAGATAAGGATCGGTCAGCTCGTGGATGGCCGGATCGTCCATGGTCTCGGCGCAGCGATTCGCCGAAAACTCATGGTTGCTCAGAGCCTCGTCGATGGGCAGCAAGGCGAAGTTCGCAATCGTGGCGGCGGCGAAGCTGGCGTCGTAGCCACCGTGTAGGGCGCGGTCGATGCGAGTCTGGAGAACGGTGCCGGCGGTTTGGGGACGGGTGGTGTTCATGGCGGTTCCAATCTGTGATGTGCTTGCTTGCGAATGATGTGCTGGGTGTCGTCGGTGATGTGCTTGCGGTTCTTGATGTGCTGGATTGGGTGCTATGGGGCCAATATGCTCGAAGGACGTTTGCCGGGTGATGGGTGTGCTCCGTGCTTAGACGGAGCAGCTGACGCTAACGAGCGCCTCGGGCGGTCTTGCTCCGCTATTTAGTTGTCGATAAAAGATGCTTGGTGTTCATATGCCGATCTTCCTTCTCTTACATGCTGAAAACTGAAACTGAATATGCTCGATCAAATGGTGACCAACGTTGCGGTCATCTTTAACTTAATCAGGCTCCAGCGATTTGGCAAGTATCTTTTTCAAAAATGTTCTTCGGGGAATGCTCGGCTCGGATATGATGGTGCGCGGCAAACTCAACGCAGGGAGGCATATATGGCAATCAAGGCCATTGCAATGGATATCGACGGTACGCTCACCAACGACCAGAAGGTGATCAGCCCGCGCACGCGCGAGAAGCTGCTCGCGGCGCAGGAGTCGGGCATCAAGCTCATCTTGGCTTCGGGCCGTCCCGCATGGGGCCTTCATGCTCTGGCGCAGGAGCTCGATCTTCAGAACCACGATGGCCTGCTGGTGGCTTTTAATGGTGCGCACGTGGTCGATGCCCAGACCGACGAGGTGCTGTTTGACCAGGCTATGCCGGTCGACGAGCTGCACCGTCTGCTCGACCACCTGCGCAACTTTGACGTGATCCCCATGATCTCGCTCGGTCGCGACCTGCATGTCGTGGACTCGTATCGCTGCATGATCACGTTGCCGGACGGTTCGCAGAAGAACATCGTCAAGTACGAGCGCGATGCGTGCGATCTTAAGATTCGCGAGGTCGAGAGCCTTCATGAGGTCGCGGATACTTACCCCGTAGACAAGCTGCTTACCGCGGGCGATCCGGCCTATCTGCAGGCACATCACGAGGAGATGTACGCGCCCTTTACCGAGACGCTTTCGGGCATGTTCACGGCAGATTGGTACTTTGAGTTTACGGCGCGTGGTATCGATAAGGCACGTGCGCTTCAGGGCGCTCTGCCCAAGCTTGGCATCGATGCCAGCGAGGTCGTTTCGTTTGGCGACGGCCAGAATGACAAGTCCATGATCGAGTGGGCGGGTACGGGCGTTGCCATGGGTAACGCCGTCGATGAGGTCAAGGCCGTGGCCCAGATGGTGACCGCCGATAACAACGAAGACGGCATCGCGGTGGCACTCGACAAGCTGCTGGGTTAGAATCGCCGATAGTGCATGGTTCGGGCGTCCGCTTGCGGGCGCCTTTTTGTTAGGGAGGGTGCCGTGTCCGCATTTCCGTTCGACGCCGTTATCTTTGACATGGACGGCGTCATCGTCGATACCGAGTATTACTACCTGGGGGAGACCGCTGCGTTTGCCAAAGAGCTTGGGCTGAGCCTGACCCAAGAGGAGTTGAACGGGCAGGTTGGCACCTCGCATCAGTTCTTTTTGCATATGCTGGTCGATTGGTTTGAGCGCGCCGGAAAGGGGCACTTTACCGGCGAGGAGGCATTGGCCCGCTGGGATGAGTGGGCACATAAACGACCGCGCGATTATCAGACCCTGATCAATCCGGGCGCCGTGGAGACGATTCGCGAGCTCCCGCGTCGCGGCGTTCGCGTGGCGCTGGCCAGTTCGTCTCCCATGGACAGCATCGAGGAAGTGCTCGATGCGTGCGGCCTGTCGGATGCCTTTGAGTACGTGGTGAGCGGCGAGCAGTTTAAGGAGAGCAAGCCCGAACCCGATATTTACCTGCATGCGCTGGATCTGCTGGGATTGCCTGCGGACCGTTGCTGCTGCGTCGAGGACTCCGTCCCTGGCATCACTGCCGGCAAGCGAGCGGGTCTGACGGTGATCGCCAAGCGCGAGGAGCGCTTCGGCTTTAGCCAGGATGCCGCTGACAAGATCATCGACCAGCTGCCGGAGCTGCTGGAGCTTGCGTAGGACTGGCGATGCGTAATCCGCACCGATTATTGATTCCATATTTGCTAGGGGAGGGCAAATGCCATCGACTGAAGGGTTGACCGACGGAAAAGCGGCAATCCCGCTATATCAACAGGTTATCGATATCATCAAAAATGACATCAATTCTGGTACCTATAAGGCGGGCGCTCGGATACCGAATGAATTCGAATTGGCCGAAAGCTACAAAGTTGGTCGCGTTACCGTTCGGCGGGCCATTGAGGAGCTCGTGCAGCAGGGCTACCTAACCAAGCAGCAGGGGAGGGGCACGTTTGTAAACGCCCCCAAGCTCAAGCGTAAAATCCGCCAGAAGGACGACGTTCAGAGTTTTTCGGACGCCTGCCGCGTCAACGAGATGGAGCCCGGGGCGCGTATTGTCTCAAGAAAAGTGTTGCCGGCCGATGCTACCGAAGCGCAGTTTTTTGGCGTTCCCGCTGGGTCGGAGCTGATCTGCATCGAACGCGTGCGCACCGCCGATGGCATCCCCGTGATGCTCGAGAACAACACGTACGTTTATGAAGACAACGCCTTTTTGGCGAAGGCGGACCTTACCGATCAATCAATTTTCGAGGTCGTGCGCGAACAGACGGGTCGCGGGCCTGCTCGCACCGAGCCGTGCACGCTTGAGATCGCGTGTGCGTCACCCGAAGTCGCCCGGCTGCTGTCCGTTCCCACGGGAGAGCCTCTGTTTTATATGGAGGCATATTTCTATGACGAGCAGCAGCGGCCGTTTATCATCGGCCGACAGCGGATTGTAGGATCGCGCTACGTTTTTGATATTTAGGACGTTGATCAAGAGAACGCCCGGCAGGCTAAATTGCCTGCCGGGCGTTTTTGCCGTTCGCCGCCGTTGAACGACCGTTCACCCGAGTCTTCGCAACCTGTCCGAAATATCCTTGAAGTGCTAAAAACACGCTGATAATCTATAGAACGTCATAGGACGTTTGCATTGCGCGAACGTTAAAGCGAGACACGATAAGGTCTCGGGTTCTTTGGAGGTATCTATGTCAGATACGAAGGCGAAGAAGACAAACAGACGTTTCAAATTCAAATTACCGCACGTCTATACGATCATGTTCTTGCTGATCGTGGTTTTTGCAGTTTTAACCTGGGTCGTTCCTTCTGGCCAATACCAGCGCAAGACGATCTCGACTGCGGCAGGCGAGCGCGAAGTCGCCGTTGCCGGAACCTATGAACAGGTCGATAAGAACTATACCGATTCCGAGACCGGCGAGACCGTTAACCTGGGCCAAGATATCTTTGCGGTCCTGCAGGCGCCTACTAAGGGTATTCAAGAGGCCGCCGACGTCGTTGCGTTCGTCTTGCTGATCGGCGGCTCGTTCGCGATCATCACCAAGACCAACGCGCTTAACGCCGGTATGAGCCGCGTGATTAAAAAGCTCAAAAACAAAGACATCCTCATCATTCCTATTACCATGACGCTGTTGTCCATTTGCGGCACCACGTTTGGCATGTCTGAGGAAGCCCTGCCGTTCTATGCCATCTTCATCCCCATCATGATGGGCATCGGATATGACTCCATGACGGCATTTATCATCTGCTTCCTCGGTCCCAACTTGGGCTACTGCGCCTCGACGATTGACCCGTTCAACGTTTTGATCGCGCAGGGCATCATTGGCATCGAGGGCAACCCGCAGCTGTGGTTGCGTGCCGTTGCATGGGTTATTTTCACCGCCGCCGGCATCGCATGGGCCATGCGTTATGCCATGCGCGTCAAGAAGAACCCCAAGTCGTCCGTTACGTTCGAGGACGACAAACTCAAGCGCATTGAGTTCTCCGTGACCGATGCTTCCATCGAGGAAGAGTTCACCACTCGCCAGAAGCTCGTGCTGATTGATTTTGCCGGTGGTATGGCGCTTATCGTGTGGGGTCTTGTTACGCAGGGCTGGTATATGAACGAGATCTCTGCCGTGTTCCTTGGCATGGGGCTGCTCGCCGGTATCCTGGGCGGTCTTGACCAGCAGACCATCGCCGATGAGTTCGTTAAGGGTCTTGCCGACTTTGCCTACGCAGCCGTCGTTATCGGTATCGCTCGCGGCATTCTGGTCATCGCCGAGGGCGGCATGATTATCGACACCATCCTTCAGGCACTTGCCACTCTGCTTGCTGGAGCCCCTGCCGCCGTGTACACCACGTTCATGTACGTTGTCCTTGGCCTCCTGTCCTTCCTGGTTCCTTCGAGCTCCGGCCTGGCCGCGCTTACCATGCCTGTCATGGGTCCTTTGACCGAGCTTATGGGCCTCAACCCCGAAGCCGCCGTAACGGCGCTGCAGTTTGCCAACCAGACCATTAACACCATTAGCCCCGTGGCAGGTATGACGGTTGCCGGCCTTGCCGTGGCAAAGATCTCGTTTGGCCAATGGTGGAAGACCATCTGGAAGTTCTTCATCTTCATGGTCGTGTTTGGCTTGGTCATTACCGCCATCTCCGGCATGCTTCCGGCGTAAGGAGGTCGCGATGTCCGATCGTTTGACGGTGCTGACGTCCAAGAGCGTCTTCACCGGTACGGAAGACCAGCCGTTTGAAGGTTTTGTCGCGGTACGCGGCAATCGGATTGAAGCCGTCGGTAGCGCTGGCGAGGCAGATTCGTTTCTCGCCCAGGCAGATGAGGTGATCGATTGCGGCGACAGGACGGTCATGCCCGGCCTGGTCGATGTGCATACGTTCTATACGGGCTGGGCGTTGCGGAGCCTGGGAGCCGACTTATCCGAAGCCTCTGACGTCGACGAAGTGGTAGCGCTTCTGCGTTTGTGGAAGGATGCCCATCTCGATTGTGCCGCCGCCTTTGGGCACGACCTTCCCGCATCGCTCGCCGAAGGCGCCGAGAATGAAAAAACGGCGGCAGCGCTCGACGACGCCTTCGGAGACGTTCCTGTTGTTTGCTTTACTCCGGGTGCCGAGACGTGCGTTCTCAACGCCGCCGCCAGCGAGCGCTATGGCTTTACGCCCGAGGCCTGCTATGCCGAGAAAATCTGGCGTATGATGCGGGACTTCCTGGCACTTCCCGAGGTGCGCGCCGGGTATTCGGATTACATGGCGATGCTGAACGCTCGCGGTGTCACGGCTATCAAAGAGATGGCCTTCGACGACTATTACGGATTTGCCGACGAGATGGCGCGTCGTGAGGAATCTGGCGAGCTGACGGTTCGCGTCTCCATGATGTCGCAGCCGGTGGGCGCCGGGGCGAATCTGCCCTATGCCCGTGCGGCGCGCGATCGCTTCCAGGGACCGTTTGTTCGTTTCTCGGGCTTCAACCGCATGACCGATCGCGGCGTGTGGGCAGGGCTTGCCGAGATGATCGACCCTTATGAGGAGACGGCCGATGCAGGGGCTGCCGGCAAGACGGTTGTCGAGGAGCCCGAGTGGGGTTTGATTGAGGACGAGCTGCGCGCGATTGATGCCGAGGGCTTCCGTTACTCGCTTCATTGTCAGGGTGACGGCGCCGTTCGCCACACCGTTGCGCTGTATGCTTCGCTGCCGCGAGATGAACACGGAGTCATGCTTCGACGCCACGCGATTACCGACCTCGAGAACTCTGATCCGGAAGATCTTGCCCTATTTGGCAAGCTGGGCGGAATCTGCGAGGTCTACCCCCAGATCCTCACGCTCGATAAACGCGAGGACTGCCTGTCGATGATGCGTCGGCAGATCGGCGAGGTCCGACTGCTGCACAGCTGGAACCGTCGCGGTATGGAAGACGCGGGGTGCACGGTGTGCTGCGGCACCGATCTTCCGCTCTTGATTCCGAGCCTGGGCGAATCGATATTTAGCGCATGCGGTGGTTTCTTTGCCGACGGTTTGTCCGTGAATGAGGGTAATACGCTGACGCTTGCCGAGCTCCTTCGTGCGTGGACGGTAGGGGGCGCATATGACCTGATGCGCGAGGATGAGTTGGGGACGCTCGAGGCCGGTAAGCTTGCCGACATCTGTGTGCTCGATCGCGATGTGTTTGGCCTTGACTACCACGATGCTTGTGACCTTGCTGTTGATATGACCATGTCGGACGGACGTATCGTGTTCGACCGAAATAAGGAGGTTTAGCATGCCTGAAACCAAACCGACGCTGCGTCGCGAGCAGATCGCGGGCATGAACATCCACTACATCATGTGGTCGCTCGACTATTTTTTGGATACGCAACAGCGCCTGGGCTTTGAGTCCATCGAGCTGTGGTGCGCCGAGCCCCATGTGACGCTCGATCACACTGGGTATTTTGAGGCCGAGGTTCTGGCGAAAAAGGCCGCCGACCGTGGTCTGCGCTATCGGACGCTCTGTCCCGAGAACGTGGTCTACCCATGGCAGTATTGTGCCCGTAAGCCGCTCCACGAGCAGCGGAGCCTGGCGTACTTCAAGCATGGCATCGAGCTTGCCGAGGTGCTGGGATGCGACCGCATGTCCGTAAACTCGGGTTGGGGTGACTGGGACGAGGATCGCGAAGAGGCGTGGAAGCGCAGCCGCGAGCACCTATCCATCTTGGCGGAGTATGCCGGCGAGCACGGTCTGGTGCTAACGATGGAGAGCCTGCGTCCCGAGGAGAGCAACCTTGTGACGACCGTCGCCGATGCCAAGCGCATGATCGATGAAGTCGCGAGTCCGTACCTGCAGCCTATGGTCGATACGACCGCAATGGGCGTTGCGGGCGAGTCGCTCGAGGACTGGTTTGCCGCATTTGGCGACGGTGCGATCCACGAGATGCACTTTATCGACGGAGATCCCTATGGCCATCTGGTCTGGGGCGACGGCAAGCACGATATGGATGCCTTCGTCGCCACGCTCAACGCCCATGGTTTCGATGGCATGTTGGGCCAGGAAATCACGGACGGTCGTTACTTCGATGATCCGGCGGCGGCAGACGCCAAGAACATGGCCGCCTTCGAGAAGTATCTGATTGACTAGATAAGATTTTGCTCGGCCATGCAAGACACGTCCTGCATGGCCGGCCAAGCTGGAAAGGAACTAAACATGAACGCACATGATCTGATTAAGGAAGCAATTGCCGAGAAGGGCAAGTTCGACAGCGTCTACTGGATCGCCTGCGGTGGCTCCATGATCGATCTGATTCCGGCCCATGAGCTCTTGCAGCGCGAGGCGACGACGTTCACGTCGTATATCTATACGGCCCGTGAGTTCGACATCATGCGTCCCCGTCGCCTGGGCGAGAAGTCCCTGGTCATTGCCTGCAGTCACAGCGGCAATACCCCCGAGGTCGTCGAGGGCTGCGAGATTGCCCTTGCCGCGGGCGCGACGGTGATCGCGCAGACCGATAACGCCGGTTCCAAGATCGATACTGGCAAGTGGGTCACCTGGGTGTACCCGTGGGGCGAGGGCGTTCCGCAGGCCGAAGTCCCTGCCGGCATCTCGCTGTCGCTTGCGGCCGAGCTGCTCGACCAGCAGGAGGGCTATGCCGATCTCGCCGACATGTATGCCGGTATTGCCGAAATGGATAAGATTTTGCCTCCCGCACGCGAAAAGGTAAATGCCGAGCTGGGCGATCGCTTTGCCAAGCTTTGCCAGGAGCATGAGTTCTTCTATATCCTGGGCAGCGGTCCCAACTTTAGCCAGACGTACGGCTTTGCCATCTGCTCGCTCATGGAGATGCAGTGGCAGCACTGCAGCTATATCCACTCCGCCGAGTACTTCCATGGCCCCTTTGAGGCTACCCAGGATGGCGTCTTCTACTTCTTGCAGATGGGCTCGAGCGAGTGCCGTCCTATGGATGAGCGCGCCCTGGCGTTCCTCGAGACCCATACCGACACGCTGATGGTGCTTGATGCCAAGGAGTACGGCATGGAAGCCGTGCCGGCGAGCGTTCGTGCCTATCTGGATCCGGTGCTGTTCTACGCCATGAACTGCGAGCTGCGTGCAGCGCGCGGCAAGGTGTTCGATCACGACCCCGACTTCCGCCGCTATATGGGCGTTGTTGAGTACTAGGAAGGATAGATACCATGGCTTTTAACGTTAACGCGCTCGGGTTCGGTGACAACGTCGTCGACCGTTATGAGCATATCCATACCATGTATCCCGGCGGCAATGCGGTGAATTTTGCCGTTTACGCCAAGAAGTGCGGCGCCGCGCGCTCCGCGTACATGGGCATCTTTGGCAACGACACCGCTGCCGAGCATGTGATTGCAAGTCTCGAGGACGAGGGCATCGAGCTCGCTAAGTGCGAGCAGCTTATTGGCGAGAACGGCGCGGCGCGTGTGACCGTGGTCGATGGCGACCGCGTATTCCTCGGCTCCAACGAGGGCGGCATTCGTGGCGATGCGCGCTATGTGCTCGATCGCTTTGATCTGGCATACATGAAGCAGTTCGACGTAGTCCACTCGGGCAACTACTGCTTTACCGAGCGCGAGCTCCCCAAGCTGAAGGCTGCGGGCATCACCGTATCGTTTGACTTCTCGGACGATTCCACCGATGAATACTATGAGCAGATTGCCCCGTTTGTCGACTTCGCTTTCTTTAGCGCTGCCGATGCTGCAAGTGAGGATGAGATTCGTGAGCGCCTCGCTTGGGTTAAGAATTTGGGCCCGCGCTTTGTGTCCGCAACGGCGGGCGCCGAGGGCTGCATCGCCTATGACGGTGAGCGCTACTATCGCCAGCTGGCAAAGCCTGTAACGGACATGAAGGACACCATGGGAGCCGGTGACTCGTTCCTGACTTCATTCATGATGTGCTATCTCGATTCCGCCAAGCGCGGCGAGGACAGACCTGAGGCCATTGAGCGTGCGCTCGATTTTGCGGCAGGTTTTGCCTCGACCGTGTGCGGCATGGAGGGCTCTTGGGGCCACGGAGCTCCGATCACCGAGTAGCCTGAGAAAGCGCTGGGAGGCTTGGGGCTGAAGCCTTGGCTGACTGACGCTAGATTACATCGGAATTCGGATAGGGGCTCGCCTTGGGTGGGCCCCTTTTTGATTGCTGGAGAAGACTATGGATATCAAAGCATGTGCAGCTGGCTTTTGCTGTGCGGACGTGTATCAAAACATCGGCGTGTTCTATCCGACTGGCAATGGCATCGACTGGGGTATCCACCTGGCGCGAATGGGCATATCGGTATCTGCGGTGTCGGTCGTCGGAAAGGACGAGTACGGAGACAAAATGCGCGAGGCGCTGGCTGCCGAGGGGTTCGACATCTCGCATCTTCGCGTGGAGGACGGCGATACCTCGGTGATGCTCATGGCGTTGAAGGACGGCGTCGACCGCGTGCATCTCGAAGCGATTGACGGTGTCATGGAAACGTACCGACCAAACGATGATGACCGGGCATTTATCCTGGAGCACGATGTCATCCATACCGACCTGTTTGGAAACTGCTTAGACCTGCTGCCCGAATGGCACGAGGCAGGCAAGACCGTCGTCATGGACTTTTCGGTGTTCAGTCAAGATCCCGAATACGCCTGTGAGAACCATTTTCCTTACGTGGACTATGCCTTTATGTCGTTTGAGGAGGATAGCGCGGAGCTGCGCGACTGGGTGCGCCATGTGCAGGAGCTGGGCCCGCGCGTGGCGGTCGCCACGCTTGGCGAGAAGGGAAGCATCGCCTATGACGGTGAGCGCTTCTATGAATGTGGGATCGTGCCGGCCGAGAAGGTTGTCAATACCGTGGGCGCCGGCGACTCGTATATCGCCGGATTCACCAAGGGTGTACTGGATGGGCTTGACGTGCCGGCGTGCATGCATGCCGGTGCCGAGCTTTCGTCCCGAGTCATTGGGTCGTTCGAACCGTACTAGGAACAAAAGCCTGGAAAGGAGTACAAGATGGTAATCGATATGCTGGTCCAGCCCATGCTCTACGGCGAGATCTATACGCCAGGCGACGAGCCAGATGGCTTTGGTTTTTGGGAGCGTGAGTTTGGCATGGGGCACATGGGCCCCATGGACTGGGACGAGCTCGTGGCCGAGATGGATGTCTGCGATGTACGGAAAAGCGTGCTCATGCCGCTCGATGTGACCACGGCGTGCGGCGGGCACTTTGGCACCAACGACCAGGTTGCCGCGCTTGTTGCTGCGCACCCCGATCGTCTATCGGGATTTGCGAGCGTGGACCCGCAGGTGAGTGGCGCCGCCGATGAGCTGGAGCGCGCCTTTACCGAGCTGGGGGCCAAGGGGCTCTGCCTGCATCCGGAGCAGCATAGCCACGGTCTCGCGC
>CABUBS010000042.1 GCA_902489855.1 uncultured Collinsella sp. | reverse complement strand
TGCTCTTCCCGGGCGGTCAGGCTCACCTCGAGATGACTGATCCCGAGCATCCGGCCGAGACGGGCATCGAGGTCGTGGCGCAGCCGCGCGGCAAGCGCATCACCAAGATGATGCTCATGTCGGGCGGCGAGAAGAGCCTGACGGCGCTCGCCTTGCTCTTTGCCGTGTACCGTACGCGCACGGTGCCGTTCTATGTGCTGGACGAGGTCGAGGCGGCGCTCGACGACGCCAACCTGTCCAAGCTTATCGGCGCCCTCGATGTCTTGCGTTCCGATACGCAGCTCTTGGTAATCTCGCATCAGCGCCGTACTATGGAGGACGCTGACGTTCTCTACGGCGTCTCGATGCAAGCCGACGGCGTCAGTCGCGTCGTCTCGCAAAAACTCGATCGCGAAACCGGAAAGGTCGTGAATGCATAATGGGATTCTTTGACGCTCTCTCGCGCGGACTTGAGCGCAGCCGCGAGGCCCTCAACGAGGTCTTTTACTTTGGCGGCGAGGTCGACGAGGATTTTTGGGAGGACCTTGAGGACACCCTCGTCATGGGTGACATGGGTGCCGAGGTTGCCATTCAGGTCTCCGACGACCTGCGCGATGCCGCGGCCAAGAAGAACCTCAAGACCGCCCCGCAGCTTCGTCGCGCCCTGGCCGAGCAGCTCGAGGGCCACTTTGTGCCCGTCGAGCGCGATCCGTTCTCCGATACACCGAGCTGCGTGCTGTTTGTCGGCATCAACGGCGCCGGCAAGACGACCACGGTCGGCAAGATCGCGAGCGCCATGGCCGCCCGCGGCAAGAATGTCGTGATCGGTTCGGCCGATACCTTCCGTGCCGCTGCCATCGAGCAGCTCGATGTGTGGGGTCAGCGCGCCGGTGTACCGGTCATTAAGCGCGATCGCGGCTCCGATCCGGCGAGCGTGTGCTATGACGTGCTCGACGAAGCCGATAAGCGCGGCAGCGACCTGGTGCTCATCGATACCGCCGGTCGTCTGCACACGAGCCCCGAGCTCATGCGCGAGCTTGCCAAGGTGGTCAACGTGACCCGCAAGCGTGCCGCCAATATGGCCGCCGGCCCCATGCCGGTCTCGGTCGTGCTTGTGATCGACGCCGCCACCGGCCAGAACGGTCTGAACCAGGCGCTCGAGTTTAACGAGGCGCTGGGTCTGGACGGTATTATCATGACTAAGCTCGACGGCACGGCAAAAGGCGGTATCGCCATGGCCGTGGCCGAGAAGCTCAAGCTCCCGATCCTGCGCATCGGCGTGGGTGAGCAGGTCGATGACCTACAGGAGTTCAACGCCAAAGATTTCTGCCGCGCCCTGGTGGGCGAGTCCAACTAAGGAGTGACTAGTGTTTGATTCCCTGAGCGATCGCCTCAACGACACATTTGACCGCCTGCGCGGCAAGGGCAAGCTGACCGAGGCCGATATCACCTCGGCCATGCGCGACATTCGCATGGCGCTGCTCGAGGCCGACGTCAACTTTAAGGTCGTCAAGGAGTTTGTCGCCAAGACAAAGGAGCGCTGCATGACCGCCGAGGTCATGGAGTCGCTGTCGCCGGCGCAAAACGTCGTCAAGATCGTACTCGACGAGCTTACCGAGATGCTCGGCTCCACCGAGAGCAAGCTCGTCTTTAGCAATCGTATTCCCAATGTCATCATGCTCGTGGGCCTGCAGGGCTCCGGTAAGACCACGGCGGCCGTAAAGCTGGCCTACCTGCTTAAGAAGCAGGGCCGCTCACCGCTGCTCGCCGCGTGCGACGTCTACCGCCCCGCTCTCGGTGGCTCGGCGGCGAGATCGGCGTGCCAGTCTTCCGCGGCGACGGTGCGCATCCGGTCGACATCGCCAAGGGCGCCATCCAAGAGGCCGTTGACCACCTGCGCGACGTGGTCATCGTCGATACCGCCGGTCGTCTGCAGATCGACGAGCAGATGATGCAGGAGGCCGTCGACATTAAGAAGGCCGTCAAGCCCGATCAGGTGCTGATGGTCGTCGATGCCATGACCGGCCAGGACATCGTCAACGTGGTTTCGACCTTTGCCGAGCGCACCGACTTTGACGGCGTGATTATCTCCAAGCTCGACGGTGACGCCCGTGGCGGCGGCGAGCTTTCGGTGCGTCAGGTGACCGGCAAGCCTATCAAGTTCGTGAGTATGGGTGAGAAGCCCGATTCGCTGGAGCCGTTCTATCCCGACCGTATGGCCAAGCGCATTCTGGGTATGGGTGACGTCGTCGGCATCATCGAGAAAGCCCAGGAAGCGGCCGATGCCGAGCAGCTCGAGGCTGCCGAGCGCATGCTGCGTGAGGGCTTTACCATGAACGACATGCTCGATCAGATGAAGGCCGTCAAGAAGATGGGCGGAATGAAGGGTATCTTGGGCATGCTCCCCGGCGGCCAGCGCGCGCTTAATCAGATGGGCGGCAACCTTGACGAGGGCATCTTCGATAAGAACGAGGCCATCATCATGTCGATGACCAAGGAGGAGCGCATGCGTCCCTCCATCATCAACGGCCAGCGTCGCGCCCGCATTGCTAAGGGTGCCGGCGTGACCCCCACCGAGGTCAACAGCCTTATGAAGCAGTGGGGCGAGATGAACAAGATGATGGGCCGCATGCGCACGATGGCCAATCAGGCGCAGGCCGGCGGCAAGAAGGGCAAAAAGGGTAAGAAGGGCAAGAAGATGCGCATGCCCAATATTCCCGGTCTGGACGCCATGGGTCTGGGCGGTATGGGCGGCCTGGGAACGGGCGGCCCCAAGTCCGATATGGACCTGCTGCGCCAGATGGAAGCGCAGATGCGCAATAAAAGGTAGAGCTGCAATTACAGCTTGATATGGCGAAGGCCGCCCGGATTAAGTTCCGGGCGGCCTTCGCTGCTTTTGTTAAATTGGGCTGTCTGAGGTCGCGGTGTCGCGTCGTTAGTGACAACCGCAGCCCTCGTGACCCTCGTGCTCGTGGTGGCCGTGGCACCCGCAGGACTCGCCATGCTCGTGGGTGTGATCGTGGTCGTGGCCATGGCAACCGCACGTGGCCTCGCCGTTCTGCGCGAGCGTACCGGCGATGAGTGCCTCGACACATGCATCGCAACTGCCCTGGGCGCCGGCATAGACGGTGATGCCCGCCTGGGCGAGCGCGTTGATGGCGCCGCCGCCGATACCGCCACAGATGAGCGTGTCCACGCCGCCGTTGGCGAGCAGGCTCGCAAGGGCGCCGTGGCCGGTGCCGCCGGTGCCCACGACCTGCTCGTTGAGCACCTTGCCGTCCTGAATGTCGTAGATCTTGAACTGCTCGCTGCGTCCAAAGTGCATAAAGATGTTGCCGCTTTCGTACGTCGTTGCCACCCTCATGGTGTCGACCTCCTTAGCTGGCCATGCGGCCGTTGATGTGATGATGGGGGAGTACGCGATATTGCCACCCTCGATAACGAGCGCCCGTCCATTAACCAGTGCATTGGCCACCTTGCGATGCGCGCGGCTGCAAATTGCCGCAACCGTGGCACGGGCGATGCCCATCTGCTGGGCGACCGCCTTTTGGTTGAGACCTTCCAGGTCGCACAGGCGCAGTACCTCGAGTTCGTCGACGGTCATGTCGATGGCGACTCCGCTGGCCAGGCCATCGGGGGTAAAGCCGCGATATTCGGGGATGATCCCGACGCGGCGCAGTTTCTCGCGTCTTCCTGCCATACACGCTCCTTATCTGACATATGTCAACAATAGGATAACGCGTGCGCGCTGCAAAGCAAGGCATTTTTAGCATATGTCAGAAATGACAGCTTATGTTAGGGCTGTGGGGTCGAGCACGCCTGGGCTACAATAAATCTCGCTTATAGGCGACTGACAGGAGGGTCAATGAGCAAAGCTGATCAACAGTTTGTAACCATGTGCCGCGATATCTTGGACCATGGCACCACTACCGAGGGCCAAAAGGTCCGTCCGGTGTGGGAGGATGGCACCCCTGCCTATACCATTAAAAACTTTGGCGTCACGGCGCGCTACGACCTGCGCGAGGAGTTCCCCGCGCTTACCCTGCGCCGCACGGCGCTTAAGTCTGCGATGGACGAGATTCTGTGGATCTATCAAAAGAAGTCCAATAACGTCCATGACCTCAACAGCCATATTTGGGACGAGTGGGCCGACGAGACCGGCTCCATCGGCAAGGCCTACGGGTATCAGATTGGCCAGAAGAGCCATTATGCCGAGGGCGATTTCGACCAGATGGACCGCGTGCTGTACGATCTTAAGCACACGCCGTACAGCCGCCGCATTATGACGAACACCTATGTGTTTAGCGACCTGTCCGAGATGCACCTGTATCCGTGCGCCTACAGCGTGACCTATAACGTCACGCAGCGCCCGCAGGACGATAAGCCCACACTCAACATGATTCTCAACCAGCGCAGCCAGGACATTTTGGCCGCGAACAACTGGAACGTTTGTCAGTACGCCATCTTGCTGATGATGGTCGCGCAGTCGGTCGATATGATCCCCGGTGAGCTGCTGCATGTGATTGCCGATGCCCACATTTACGACCGTCATGTCAATATCGTCCGCGAGCTTATCGAGCGTCCGCAGTTTGCGGCACCCAAGGTAACGCTCAACCCCGATGTGCATGACTTCTATGCGTTTACGACCGATGACCTGATCGTCGAGGGCTATGAGCACGGCCCGCAGGTCAAGAACATTCCCATTGCGGTGTAGGTGGTGCTCATGACGTGTAAGCTATCTGCTATCGTCGCCGTGTGTGACGATTGGGGCATTGGGTGCGAGGGCGACATGGTGGTGTCCAATCGCGCCGATATGCGCCATTTTGTGGCCTGCACCAAGGGCTGCCCGGTTATCATGGGACGCAAGACCCTGCTGAGTTTTCCCGGCGGGCGTCCGCTCAAGAACCGCCGCAATATCGTGCTCACCCGCGACGAGAGCTTTGCCCCCGAGGGCGTCGACGTGGTGCATAGTATCGACGAGGCGCTCGCCGCGGTTGCCGATGAGCCCGTTGCCTGGGTGATCGGTGGCGGCGATGTCTATCGGCATTTTTTGCCGTATTGCGTCGAGGCCGAGGTCACGCATAACCACTGCGTCCATGTCGTGGATACGTACTTTCCCGATTTGGAAGCCGATCCTGCGTGGGAGATTGCGCAGCGTAGCGGGGTCGCGACGATTGCCGCCGGTGAGGGTGACGAGGGCGTCGATTATGAGTTCGTGACGTATCGTCGCATCGAGGCGTAAATCGTCTGGCGTGAACGGTATCATCGGGTTGATTGAATGCATGGGGCGGCGCTTAGCGTCGCCTCGTTTGGTATAGATGCGCTGTAAAGAAGGGTGCGGGCTGGCTGCTATGACTGATGCCGTTGAGGTTCTGCGAATTGATTCGCTCGAGGACGAGCGGCTCGATGCCTACGTGCGACTGACCGAGCGTGAGCTTCGCTGCGTGCTGGAGCCGCAGAAGGGCATTTTTATCGCTGAGAGTGCCAAGGTCATCGAGCGTGCGGTTCGCGCCGGATATGAGCCGGTGAGCTTTCTTCTGGGCGAGCGCTGGCTCGACCAGATGATGCCGCTGTTTGACCAGCTTGTCGTGCGCGAGGGAGCGGGTCCGGTTCCCGTGTTCGTGGCCTCCATGGAGCTCATGGAGCAGTTGACGGGCTTTAACGTGACGCGCGGCGCGCTGGCGGCGTTCCGTCGCCCGCGTCAGATTCCGGTTGATGAGTTCTTGGGCGGCGTTGTCGAGGCGGCGGGGGGTCGTCCGGTGCGCGTGTGCGTGCTTGAGGGTATTGTCGATCACACCAATGTTGGCGCGATTTTCCGCTCGGCTGCCGCATTGAACGTTGACGGTATTTTGGTCAGCCCGACGTGCTGCGATCCACTGTATCGTCGCTCGGCCCGCGTGAGCATGGGCACCGTGTTTCAGGTGCCGTGGACGCGCATTGGCAGCGAGGCTCGTGTGTGGCCGCATGATGGTCTGAGCGCGTTGCACGATGCCGGTTTTTCGTGTGCCGCTATGGCGTTGACGGACGACTCTGTTTCGCTTGATGATCCTGTACTGCGGAAGATTGATCGCTTGGCGATTTTTATGGGCACCGAGGGTGCCGGCTTGGGCGCCAAGACCATTGCCGGCTGTGACCACGCGGTGCGCATTCCGATGGCGCACGGGGTCGATTCGCTCAACGTGGCCGCGGCGAGCGCCGTCGCCTTTTGGCAGCTGTGCCCGCACGTGAGCAATGAGTATCACTACCAGCCGGGTTTGTATCACTAGGCAGATATTTTGCACTGGGCTCTGATTCGGGGTGTTTCGGTCGACGCCGGTCGGTGCTAAGCTGGTATTTGCTTTGGTCTTAAATTGCCGTTTTGTTGTTTAACATACGTTGGCGGGGAGGGCGTGTGGCTAAGAAATCTACGGCTATCGATGTAACGCAGGGTGTCATTTGGCAACAGCTGCTGTCGCTGTGCGTTCCCATCTTTTTTAGTTCGTTTTTTCAGCAGGCCTACACGCTTATCGGTACGTATATCGTTGGCCAGTTTGGCGGCAAGCTCGCGCTGGGTGGCATTCAAGCCACGATGGTGCTCACCGAGCTCTGCATTGGCTTTTGCGTTGGCGTCGGCGCCGGCTGCGCGGTCATTACCGGTCAGTATTTTGGCCAGCACGATGATGAGCGACTGAGTCGTTCGGTCCATACAGCCATGACGCTCGCGCTGGTGGGCGGTATCGCTTTCTCGATTCTTGGCATAGTGTTCGTTGAGCCCATGCTGGTGCTTATGAACACGCCGCATGAACTATTGGCCGAGGGCGTGGCCTATGCTCGTTGTTATTTTGCCGCGATGGTTGCGGCACTGCTGCTGAATATGGGAACCGCACTGCTGCGTGCCGTGGGCGACACGCGCGGCCCCGCCGTGATCATTGCCTCTGGCTGCCTGGTTAACGTGGTGCTGGATATCATTTTTGTCGCTGTGTTGCATATGGAGGCGCTGGGCTGCGGCATCGCGGTGGCGCTGACCATTTGCTCCAATGCAACGATGATCGTGTTGCGCATGATGCGCGCTCCGGGTGCATGGCGTCTTTCGCTGTCTAAGCTCGGTATCGATCGCGGTATTTGCAAGAGTATGATCTCGTGTGGTCTGCCACTCGGTTTTCAATCGGCTGCCTATTCGATCTCGAACGTGCTGATCCAGGTGTCGGTTAATTCGTTTGGCGCCGATGTCACGACTGCTTGGGGTCTATCTGGGCGCCTGGATGGCATTATCTGGATGGTGACCGAGGCGCTCGGCGTATCGATCACTACGTTCTCGGCGCAGAACTTTGGCGCGCGCAACTACGAGCGCATGCGCAAGGGCTACCATACGTCGCTCGTGCTGTCGTTTATGCTCATTGGTGGCCTGTCTGCCGTGCTGCTGGTGTTCTCGGGCCCGCTGTCGCGTTTGTTTGTCGACGATGCTTCGATTTCGGCGTACACCACGACTATCCTCCATTTCATTGCGCCGTTCTATGCGATTTTCTCGATTATCGAGAACGCCTCGGGTTCCATCCGCGGCGCCGGCGTGAGTTTGCAGCCTATGATGCTCACCATCTTTGGCACCGTTGTCTTGAGGGTGATCTGGGTGTTTGCGATCATGCCCTTCGATCCGTCGCTCGAGCATCTACTGCTGGTTTACCCCGTAACCTGGCTCATCACCGCAACCATGTTCACCATCTACCACCACAGCGGCAACTGGCTAGGTCGCGCCACCGCCTAGCTCATCCGTCAGATACCCCTGATAAGTTGCGGTGAAATAGTTCCTGAAAAGCCCTTGCGGACCGTCAAACAAGTACTATTCCACCGCAACTTCCTTATGAGCTGTAGGTGTTGGCGGAAAACGAATCAATTAGTATTCGATGCCTTGGCGGGCTAGGAGGCCTTCGTCGAAGTAGTGTTTGATGGGACGTATTTCGGTGACTAAGTCCGCGAGGTCGGCCAACGGCAGCAGCCCGCGGCCGGTGAGCACGAGTTCCGTGGTGGCGGGCTTTATCGCGATCAGCGCTTCGACATCCTCGCGTGTCACGAAGCCGCGGCGCATGGCCTCGCCGAGTTCGTCCAAAATCAGAACGTCGACCTGTGATATCTGCTCGCATGCGAGCTCCATGATCTGTGCGGCGCAAGCCTCGGGCGCGTCGCGGTCAGCTTGTACGATGCGCAGCCCCAGGCGCGGCGCGGCATCGTGTTCGGCGCAGTGCAGTTTCTTGGCAAACTGCAGCCTAAGAACGTCGAGCCCGTAGCCCGTCGCGCGCAGCGCGAGCCCCAGCGCAGCCGTCGTCTTGCCCTTGCCGTCGCCTGTATAGATTTGAACCTTGCCGACTTACAGTGATGCCATCTCTGTCCTTTCGTGCCCGGCGTCGGTTTATCGCCGTCCGGGTTGGGTATTCTAGAAAGCATTATCAACCCCAGTAGATGGAGTTCAAGCAGATGGAGATGGATGACAACAAACGTAGACGGAATATGATTCTCTACGTGCTCATCGCCTTCGTCGTCTACCTCGTGCTCTCGACCGTTCTGTTCCCCAACATCGGTCACACGCAGCAGATTACGAAGACCGATTACTCGACGTTTGTCAAAGCGCTCGATAAGAAGAGCGTCGACAAGGTCGAGTACAACACGGACGATTACTCGATTTATTACACCAAGAAGGGCGAGGACGAGAACATCGCCTACAAGACGACCGGTGTGCCGAATGACGCGGGCTTTACCGATCGCGTGCTTGAGTCTGGCGCTTCGCTGGAGTCGGTCGTTCCCGATAAAAACTCGGGTTTGATGACCTACTACCTGCTCACACTCATTCTTCCCATGGCGATTTTCTTCCTCATCGGTTGGTGGCTCAACCGCCGCATGAAGAAGGCTATGGGCGATGCGGCCCGTCGATGAACTTTGGCGGCGGCGGTTTTGGCGGCGGCGGACTGGGTAAGTCCGGCGCGCGCGTGATCGCCTCCAAGGACGTGGGCGTGACCTTTAAGGACGTCGCCGGTCAGGAAGAGGCCAAGGAGTCTCTCAAGGAGGTCGTCGACTTTCTGGAGAAGCCGCAGCGCTACGAGGAGATCGGCGCCAAGCTGCCGCGTGGTGCTCTCCTTGTTGGCCCTCCGGGTACCGGTAAGACCCTGCTTGCCAAGGCTGTTGCCGGCGAGGCCGGTGTTCCGTTCTTTAGCATTTCGGGCTCTGAGTTCGTTGAGATGTTTGTCGGTCGCGGCGCTGCTAAGGTTCGTGACCTGTTTAAGCAGGCCAAGGAAAAGGCACCGTGTATCGTCTTTATCGATGAGATCGATACCATCGGTAAGAAGCGCGATGGCGGCGGCTTTAGCGGAGCAGACGCTCAATCAGTTGCTGACCGAGATGGATGGCTTCGATAACCATAAGGGTATCGTTGTCCTTGCCGCAACCAACCGCCCCGACAGTCTCGATCCCGCTCTACTGCGCCCCGGTCGTTTTGACCGCCGCATCCCCGTCGAGCTGCCCGATCTGACCGGCCGCAAGAACATCCTCGAGCTGCATGCCAAGAGCGTGAAGACCGAGCCGCCGATCGACCTGACCGCGATTGCCCGCGCCACGCCCGGTGCCTCGGGCGCCGACCTGGCCAATATCATCAACGAGGGCGCCCTGCGCGCCGTTCGCGAAGGTCGCAAGCGTGCAACCCAGGACGACTTCGAGGAGTCGGTGGAGGTCGTCATTGCCGGCCAACAGCGTAAGTCCACGGTGCTTTCCGACCACGAGAAGCAGGTCGTTTCCTACCATGAGATCGGCCATGCCATTGTTGCCGCTCGCCAGAAGGGCTCTGCGCCGGTCACGAAGATCACCATCGTTCCGCGCACGAGCGGTGCCCTGGGCTACACCATGCAGGTCGAGGAGGACGAGCGCTTCCTGACCACGCGCCAGGAGGTCCTGGATAAGCTCGCCGTCTACTGCGGTGGTCGCGCGGCCGAGGAGCTCATCTTTGGCGAGATGACGACCGGCGCCGCCAACGATATCGAGCAGGCCACCAAGCTCGCCCGTAATATGGTGACGCGCTTTGGTATGTCCGACGAGTTTGGCATGATGGCGCTCGGTACCGTGCAGAACGCGTATCTCAATCAGGACACGTCGCTCACCTGCGCCCCCGGTACGGCCGAGCGTGTGGACGCGATTGTCGCCAAGCTGATCGAGGATGCGCACGACCGCGCTTTGCAGATTCTGAAGGAGAACAAGTTTAAGCTCCACGAGCTGGCTCGTTATCTGTATAAGAAGGAGACCATCACGGGCGAGGAGTTCATGAACCTCCTCACGCGCGAGAATCCGCTGATGCCCAAGCAACAGTAATACTAGTTGCGCAGTGTCAATCGCCCCATTTGAGTGTCCATCTCAAATGGGGCGTTTTGCGTGGGGAGTGTTGTATATGAAGATCGTGGTGAGCGCCTGCTTGATGGGCGAGAGCTGCAAGTATAACGGGCTCGATAACTACCACCGCGCGTTGGTCGAGGCTTGCGAGCGCACGGGGACCGAGGTCCTCCTCGTGTGCCCCGAGGTCTTTGGCGGCCTGCCCACGCCGCGCAAGCCGTCCGAGATTGTGAACGGCGAGGTTCGTACCTGCGAGGGCATCTCGGTTGATCGCGAATTTCGCCTGGGTGCCCAACGTGCGCTCGATATGTGCGAGCAGGCGGGCGGCCCGTCCGAGATTGCTGCGTGCGTCTTGCAGGACCGCAGTCCCTCGTGCGGCGCGGGTCGCATCTACGACGGTACCTTTAGCGGTACGCTCACCGCGGGCAACGGCGTCTTCGTTGATCTGTTGCTGCGTCACGGCTATCGCGTTATACCAGCTAGCGAGTTCGACCCCAGCATGCTGGAGCAATAAAAAACCACCACAAGGGCACTGCTCCCTTGTGGTGGTTTTGGGCTAGGCCTAGAGCGTGTGGCCGTAGGCGTTGGCGGCCTTGATGGCGGCGGCGAACTTTTCGTCGGTGAAGGGCTCCGGGTTGCCTTGCTTCCACTCGTTGGTGGCGTGTGCGTATTCGCACAGGGCAGGGATGTCGGCCTCGGAAAGTCCGACCTGCTCAAGCGTTACGGGCAGGCCCATCTGCTTGTTAAAGGCGGCGTAGCGTTCAAGGCTCTCGGTATCGCCCGTATAGGCAAACAGCACGAGCACGCCCAGGCTCACGACCTCACCGTGCAGATAGGCTCCCTCGCGCGGAATGCTGCAGGTGGCGTTGTAGAACGCGTGCGCCACGCTCGAGTTGTAGTAGTAATCGTTTTGGTTGGTCAGGTTGGAGACGTAGCCCGTGTTGACCACGATGTCGAGCGCGATCTGCTTGACGGCCTCGCTCGACAGGTTCTGGCGCACGTCCTCAAGACCCTGGACGCCATAGGTAAACAGTGGCTCGGAACAGGTGTGGGCGAGCGCCAGGCCAAGACCGGCGGTGTGCTCCAGGTTGCCGGCGCTCGTGGCGTACTCGACCTCGGGCTGTTTAGACAGGGCATCGCCCACGCCGGCCCAGAAGTACTCTGCCGGTGCCTCGGCGATGATCTTGGGGTTGATGAAGATGTGCGCCGGTCTGTTGGGGTACGAATAGCCCTCGAGCGAGCCGTCGTCATTGTAGACAACGGCAATGGCGGTCGCGGCGGAGCAGTTGGAACAGATCGTCGGGACCGTGAAGACGATCTTCTTGAGCTCGATGGCCGCCGTCTTCACGGTATCGAGCGCCTTGCCGCCGCCACAGGCAATGAGCACGTCGGCTTCCTGGCAGGCAGGGGAGTTCACGACCTTGGCGATATTGGCACGCGTACTGTTGGTACCGTAGACGCGCGTCTCCAGAATCTCGACGTCGGTACCTGCCAGCGCAGCTTCGATACCGGGAAGTGCTGCGGCCAGTGCCCGCTTGCCACCGATGATCGCGACCTTTGTCGCGCCGTACTCCGCCAGTGCGGTGGGCAGCTCGTCAAAGCAATCCTCGCCAACGGTGTAGTCGCTCATTCCAATCGTGCGCATAGCAACCTTCTTTCGTTCGATAAAGTGCTTTCAGGTATTTTGCTCCAAGAGAAGGTCCACAGCCGCGAGAAATTTCGAACGTATAAAACCAGTGTTGAGGGTTTTTCGCCGGCGCGGAACGTGCTAGCATACTCCGCATAAGCGTTGATGGGGACGAGTAGTCGGCCGTCCGCATGCCACAGAGAGCGGGGAGCGCTGAGAACCCGTGCATGCGACCGATGAATATCACCCCGGAGCTGCGGTCCCAACGGACGTGCCGCGCAGGTTCGTCTTAGTAGACATCGCCGAGATGGTCGTCGATACAGACCAGCCGAGTAACGGATGCGAGCGCGCGGCGACGCGGGCGAGGGCATCTAAGCTGGGTGGTTAAGCGAAGAGCTTTTACGGGCTGTCTGCCTGTTTTGTGGCGCTTCGTCCCAGCTTTTAGGGACGGGCGCTTTTTTGGTGCCCAGAGGGCGTGCGCGCCCACGACATGAAAGGGGTACCGTGGCAAACGAGTACAAGCAGACGATGAATCTGCCCAAAACCGGATTTCCCATGCGTGCCGGTCTTTCCAAGTCCGAGCCCAAGCGACTCAAGGACTGGCAGGACAACAAGGTCTACGAGCAAGTTCTAAAGAAGAACGAGGGTCACAAGAAGTTCGTGCTGCACGACGGCCCTCCGTACGCCAACGGCCCGATCCACATCGGCCACGCGATGAACAAGATCTCCAAGGACATGATCAACCGTTACTGGATGATGCAGGGCTGCGAAGTTCCCTATGTTCCCGGTTGGGACTGCCACGGTCAGCCGATTGAGCACAAGGTCGAAGAGATGCTCGGCACCGAGAAGTTCAACCAGACTTCCACGGCTAAGATCCGTGAGCTGTGCAATGAGTTCGCTGTCGAGAACATCGAGCTGCAGAAGGCCGGCTTCCGTCGTCTGGGCGTGCTCGGCGACTGGGACAACCCCTACCTGACGCTCTATCACCAGCACGATGCCGCCGACATCGAGGTTTTCAAGGCCATGTTCGATAAGGGCATGATCTATCGCGGCCACAAGCCGGTTCACTGGTGCAAGCACTGCCACACCGCGCTGGCCGAGGCCGAGATTGAGTACTCCGACGAGACGAGCCCCTCCATCTTCGTTCGCTTTGAGATGACCTCC
>CABUBS010000041.1 GCA_902489855.1 uncultured Collinsella sp. | reverse complement strand
CACATTAAGTGGCCCCCTTTGCGTGCGGAACTCGCGATGAACCTTATATGCCTCCGCCCGGACAGACGCCCTGTTGTTGGAGCGCAGCTTGTCATAGGGGTATCCGCTGAACATATATAAGTCGAAGGCCACGTCTTGTAGCCTTCTTTGTATCCGGAAACCGTGTCCCAGAATTCACGTCCGGAACGGGATGCAGTTTCCGCTTGCGGAGTCTCCACTCAACAGAAAACCCGGGTGGCCTGTTTTTTGGCTACCCGGGTTTTTGGGTTGTCGATATGTTCGACTGGCTACTAGTGGGTCTTGCGGCGCTTGATCAGCATGATGAGGGCTATCACTACGAGCGTTGCTCCCGCTGCTGCTGCGGTGGCGACTAGGGCGAATGTTTGGTCGCCGGTGTTTGCGAGGTTCTTCGCTGTGGTCGTAGTCTTGACCTTGGTGTCGGTCTTAGCTCCGTTGTCGGACTTGGGCTTGTCCGGGTTCGTCGGGGTCTCAGGAGTCTCGGGGTCCTTTGGGCCTTCGGAGTCGGTGG
The DNA here is from genome assembly GCA_902489855.1 of uncultured Collinsella sp. Lineage (GTDB taxonomy): Bacteria > Actinomycetota > Coriobacteriia > Coriobacteriales > Coriobacteriaceae > Collinsella. Next base: position 12,588 of record CABUBS010000041.1, on the reverse strand, counting down.
GGCCGGCGGTGTTTACCAGCGTATGGTCCAGGAACTTCTTGGCGCCCGCACTTGCCTGTGAGAACAGGCGGCGCGTGCGGATCGGGGTGGCATTCACCGTTGTGGGTGCTGTCTCCTCGGTCGCGATATTCACGAGCGTCGTGCCGGTGTCGAGGCCCACGTCGTTGTATCCCACGTGGCAGTAATACTGCGCACCGTCATCGTCTGCGGTCAGGTCAATCTCGAGCTTTGAGGCCGTTCCAGCCGCGAGGTTGCCATCGGCACCCACGAGCTTAAACTCTGTCTCGCCGCGGCCCTTGCGGTACCACATATAGGTCGGTGCCAGCCCTGTTTCGCTATCGTCGGCACCGAGTTGCTTCACATGGCCAATCGCCGAGAGCGTTAGGTGGCTTCCCGCCGCGCGCTCAACCGAGGATTCGTATTCGACGCTCTCCCCCTCTTCAACATCCGCCGCAGGTCCGCTCACGGTCATCGTCATGCCATCGGGCATGGTCTTGACCGTGATGATTGCCGAGCGAATACCTGTTTCGGTCGTGGATCCATTCTTAACGGCGGCGATGGCGAATCGATACTCCGTATTGGGCTGCAGCCCATCCCACTTGAGCGAGGTCTGTGTGTTGTCGGCAATCTTCCAGCTATTGACGACCACATCCGCCGCATTGCTCTGCAGCATGCCCACGCCGTAGCTAAAGCCACTCTTGTTTGCGAGTACATCGTCCCAGCTAAACGTAACGCTGGTCGAATCGACGGCGTTTGCCGTAAAGCCCGTCACGGCCGGCGCGTCGGGCATCTCGACGTCCTTAACGTCATAGCCCACGATCCAGAACTGGTCGGTGTCCTTGGTGCCGAGCTTGTCGCCCGAGTCTGCCTCGAACTTGTCGACATCCACCGCGTTGACGCCCAGACGCCACACAAAACCGTACTTGCCCTGCGCGGCCTCGGGCAGGTTGTCGACGGTGCCGCCGTATTCGGTCGATTCACTCGAGGAGTTACCCGTAGTAAAGCCGGCGTTGGCACCAAAGCACAGGCCGCCAAACAACTCGTGCTTTGCGAGCTTCGCGCCCATGACAACGCTGCCGTTCAACGTCAAGCCGAGCTCGAGCTCCTGCTCCTTGCCCTCCTCGACTTCGATGGTCTGCTCAATGCTCGCCCCCGACTGCGCGGCGGCGCCGTTAAACCCATCGTGCGTGTAGGCGCGCGTTACGCCAGGCTTGCCCAGGCCAAAGGAATCCCCAACGGGAGTCTCGCCGTTGAGCGTCGTTTGATAGGTTCCGGGTTCTCCCGACCGGTTGGTCAAAAAGTAGCTGAGCGACGTCATATTGTGCTGTTTGGCAATGCGGTCATAGGCCTCGACATTAACGACCGAGGTCTTCGCGCCGAGCGACACGGGCGCCGCCATCACGCCCTTGCCACCAGTTTCCTCATTTTCGATCTCATACTCGTAATAGACCATCGGAATCGTGTAGAGCACGGCCTTGTCACCCTCGCCGGCATGCGACTCATAGCTTACGCTTGCGCTGACCGTGCGCTCGCTCCGGTAGTCATAGCATCCCTCGGCGGCAAAATCGACTGAAGCATTCATCGCGACCAGGGGCGGACCGGTCTGCACCTCGACGGCAACGCCCAACTCGGCGCCAATGGTATAGCCCTGGGATGTCCCCGTGCCCTTTTCCTCTCCGTATGACGTGCCGCCCAACACCAGATAGCCGTATGCCTGCTCCAGATCCTCAACATAGGGCGCATCCTGCAGCACGGCAAGCACGCGCGGGTTGGTATAGACCTTGTAGCGGTCCTTGTACGTGATCTTGACGCTGTCGTTGTCGACATCGGGCAGCGCGAGCGAGATAAATGTGCCGTAGGTAGTGCCGCGACGGTTGCTCTCGCTAATCACCTGCTCCTCGCCGCGGCGCACCTTTCCGTTCTCGTCGAGCGAAAAATGCGAGGCGGTCATCCAATAGTAGTCATCGTTCTTGCGCAGGTCCTCGTCGCGGTGCTTGCCCACCACGGCGATAAAGCTCTCGTTATAGCGGTCCGAACCCGAGACGCTGCCCGCCTTGACGTCGCTGATCCACACCTGCTCTATACCCTTGTGGTCATGCTTGTTGCTGCTGTTGTATTGCTGACCGCTCATGCTCATGGTTCCGACCATGGACCCCAAGCCCTGAGCCCCGCTCTGTGCCGTGTTGCAGGCAAAGTCGCGGAACACATCGCCGCCCACGAGCACCTCGTCGACCGCCAGCTGCTCGGACAGGCCGTCAAGGTTGGCAGTGGCAAGGGCAATAGGCGCCAAGGTGCACGGATAGCGCTTATCCTGAGCGCTATCCTTCCATGCGCTGTTGGGCACATGCATCAGCCCATAGGAGGCGAGGAGCCCGTCTCTGTATTCCTTACAATCGGAAAGCTTGAACTCGCCAGACTCCGAGTCAAAATACGCGTAGCGGTACAGCGCGCCGTACAGCCCCTTGCTGCCGTCAGAAGCGCCGTAATCAAAAGCGCTGCGTTGCCAGTCATAGCCCGCAAGAATAAGGCCCGTGACGGTTTCACCCGTCTTCTTTCCTTCTTCATCGTAGGCGGCAAACGTGCCGAACGTCGCATTCGCAGCGACCATGGTCTTGCCGTTCGCGGAGAGGGAGATTGCGCCCGCGTCGCCCAGAGCATCGACATGGACGAGCGCACCCTTGGATGCATCCCACGAAAACAGCTCGCAATGCGTCGACTTATCAATATTCTTCTTACCGTAGGGTGCCGAGACCACGATGGCGAGGTCATCGCAAAAATCGCGATCGAGGTCGCCGGCCGCTAGCGAAACGACAGGAGCTGACTGAAGCTGCGTCCAGGAGTCGTTCCCGCCCTTGTTGTGCGTGGTGTAGTCCGCGGCGTTACCGGCATCGATCTTGACGACGCTTTGCTTCCAGTTGCCGCCCTCCAAGTCATACATGTCGACTACAGCCTTGCGCACGCCGTTCTCGTCGACATAGCAGCCCGCGTAGACAAAAAGCTCGTCGACGCCGTCGCCATCGACATCGCCCGCCTCGACATCAAAGACGGCGTCGTGCTCTTGCAGGTAACCGGCATCCAGGTACTTAAAACGGCCTTCGTACATCATATTAGTGTTGACCGTCACCGGCAGGTGTGTGTCGAGAGTGCGCGTACGCCCGTTGCTAAACGAGTAGAGGACCAGCTCAACCTTTCCGGCGTATGACTTGCCGTCAATCGTCGTGGAGGAACTGTCGCCGTAGGCACGGAGCTCGGCAACGCGGCTCTTTTTGCCCGTGCTGGCGTCGCTGCAGAACTCAACACTCGTGGCGTGAATGCCCGAGAAACTGTTGTTGTCGTTGGCGAGTACTGTTGAGGACTCATTGTTGCTTAGGTACGACCAGGTGCCGCCACCGTAGTCGCTATGCTTGTAGAGATCGCTACCCGTATCGAAGTTGTTGACGTTTTGCCAGAACTTTGCGGCGCCCCACACACTTCCATAGCCATCGGTGAGTTTGCTGCTGCCGCCAATGTCACCGCGCTCGACGTTCTCGAGCTTGTCGCGCAGAGTGTAGCGATTGCCATGGCTGCCGTTAGCTGCCATATAGACCTCGCTGCGCGTGGCAAACGTCGTGGGGGTATCGGTGGAATAGGGGCCAACGGTATCGGCCGGAATGTCCTCGCTCGTGCCCAGACCCAGGTCGCTATAGTCCTGCTCGGTCATATCGGTGATCTCAGGCGTGTCGGCCGCCTGGGCGACGTTGGGAGCCGCCGTGAAACAGGCGACACTCGTTGCAATCAACGCAGCAAGCGCCGCCGTCCCAACAAGCGGGATTTTCGACAACCGGCGAATGTGGGGGTGTGGAACGTGCATGGGGGACCTCGCTTTACTCGAATGGAGCGGCTCATTCCACGAATAGTACGTCCGATGCCCAGTTCCACGTGTCTCATTTCCGCCAACGGCGTGTCTCATTTTTAAAAGCGGAGGTACTGGGGGAGCATCGTCCAAGCTCAAAGCCCATTTCCGGGATGCATTTTCCGCCGAGACCCTCAACGGGAAACGACGTCCCATTCTGAGTATCAATTCCGGGATGCACTTTCCGGAACAACCCTCAACGGGAAAGTGTGTCCCACTTTGGAAGCTGATTGTGGGACGTAGTTTCCCGTTGGCTCTCTTTGGGAAAGTGCATCCCGTTTCTCGGGCTAATAGTGGGATGCGGTTTCCCGTTGAGCGGCCTTTGGGAAAGCATGTCCCACTCTAGGCTCAAAATCCAGTCCCCACTTTCCGAAACCCCACCCATCGGGAAAGCACGTCCCACTCTGGACGCATCCCGGGGATTGAACTTCAGCTTATGAGGCCTTCCATCGATAAGGGGCCGCCACCCGGGAGGGCATTGCATTTAGAAGATGGACCTACTCCCCCAGAACGGCCTTCTTGGCCGCCAACGCCATGTTGTCAAGATCCTCCTTGGTGGGGTGATCCTTTGCGGCTACCCAGTTGTCGAGCAGCATCTTAAAACGGGCATTGTCGGGATCTTGCTCGAGCATAGCCTCGTAACGCTGCTTGACCGCGGGGCCCATCTTGCCCTGGCACATCGCCCAGCCCGCAAGCTCGGCATCCTCTGCCAAATTGGACGACACGCGATCGATAATCTGCTGATAATAGCTCTGATCGGCACCAAAGCCGCAGGTACCAAAGAGGAAAACGCGCTTGCCGTGTAGGGCGGAGAGCAACGCCGCGACCGAAGGCGTGCATGCGCCCTTGTCGCACCAAAAACCGACGAGCACGGTATCGGCCGCGCAAGCCCCCTGCGCTTCGCGCGCGACCTGCTCGGCATCCGCATCGTCGCTCAACGCCGCGGCATGGACAAACTCAACGCCCGCGGCCTGCAGGGCGCGCTTGATCGCGCCCGAAACCATCCTGGTATTACCGCTCTTGCTGTTAACCACCAAAGAGCATGTCATAGTCACGTTGCCTCGTTTCCCCCAAAACTAAAGCCACTAATGCAATTTATTAGATGAATATCTTAGTACTAACGTGACAGATGTAAACCACCGTCTGCCGATTGGCGACGCAGGCGACATCAATGGACAAAAACGCCCGCAGCGCAAGCCCCGAAATCTATAAGCTTTGAGACAGCTAAGCTGCCCCATGCCCCGAATCGATGACAACCGTCACCACAGATACCCGCCAATCGTCACCATAGTTCGTAATCAATCGTCACCACAGATTACCGTCAATCGTCACCACGCAGCTGGTAAAATACATAATCAAGGCAAGTTGAGAAGGTGACGGTATGGATAGGTATGTAGACAGATGCATCGACAAGGCAATCAGGCATAATCTCGATATCTTCGGTGCGGTTCTCATTCAAGGCCCGAAGTGGTGCGGAAAGACCACTACGGCCAGACGTTTTGCCAAATCATCCTTGTCTCTTTCCGATCCGGCTGGAAATTTTTCCGCTCTCCAGTTGGCTCGGATCGACCCAGCGCAGGCAATAGCAGGACCGTCGCCTAGACTCATCGACGAATGGCAGGAAGAACCAAAACTATGGGATGCCATACGTTTCGAGTGTGACGCAAGACAGGGAGAATCCGGACAGTTTATTCTTACGGGCTCAGCAACGCCGCAAGATTCGAAGCAGCCAATGCATAGCGGCGTTGGGCGAATAGCTAGATTGCGAATGGATACCATGACGCTGTTTGAGCTCGGCGTTTCTTCGGGCGCGGCTTCGATTAGAGCGCTGCTTTCCGGCCACCCCGCCAAGCAGGCGGTCGGATCGATCGCTGGTGTCGCCGGCATCGCCGATTTGCTGTGTCGCGGTGGTTGGCCTCAAGCGATGGGGAAAACAACTGAAAATGCTATGCGGATTGCCGCTGCTTATGTTGATGGCGTATGCGAATCGGATGTTTCTAGAACTGACGGCGTCAAACGTGATCCGGTCAAGGTCAGGTCTCTTTTGACATCGCTTGCGCGAAATGAGTCGACACTTGCTGGATCGAAGTCCATCGATAAAGATATCGGTACCGGCGTTTCGAAGAATTCGGTCTCCAGATACATGGATGCTCTGAGACGAATCAATATCATCGACGATATCCCGGCTTGGCATCCGGCGCTCAGGTCGCCGGTAAAGCTGCGGCAAAGTGCGAAAAGGCACCTCGCCGACCCTTCGCTTGCCGTTGCGCTGCTCGGAGCAAATCCGGAGTCATTGGCATCCGACCCGAAGACACTGGGGCTGCTCTTCGAATCCCTCGTCCTGCACGACCTTAAGGTCTATGCCGCCGCAAATGACTCATCGGTGTCCCACTACCACGACGCCGACGATCTCGAGGTCGATGCCGTTATACACAGGCGCGATGGAACTTGGATTGCCGTGGAAGTAAAACTCGGAAGCCCGCAGATCCCCGAGGCGTCTGCAAACCTGCTTCGACTCGAGCGCAAGCTGGTCGAACGCGGCGAGAGGCCTCCCGCGGCCAAACTCATCGTCATCGGGTTCGGCATGCCGGTCCACACAACGCCCGAGGGCATCATCGTTGCCCCCGTTGACACGCTCGCGCCCTAGCGCTGCGTTACATGTCCCGCGTCTTGCTCACTGGGCGAATTGGCTGCGGTAGAGTTCGGCGTAGAAGCCACCTGCCGCTAGCAGCTCGTCGTGCGTGCCGCGCTCGATAATCTCGCCGTCGCGCATCACCAGAATGCAGTCGGCGTTGCGGATGGTGCTCAGGCGGTGCGCCACGACAAAGCTTGTGCGACCTGCCATGAGCTCGTCGAATGCCGCCTGCACCTGCAGCTCGGTACGCGTATCGATGCTCGACGTTGCCTCGTCCAGCAGCAAAATCGCCGGGTCGGTGAGCATGACGCGCGCGATGCACAGCAGCTGTTTTTGACCTTGGCTAAACGTGCCGCCGTCCTCGCCAATCACCGTGTCGTAGCCTTTCGGCAGCTGCACGATAAACTTGTGCGCATGCGCGCGTTTGGCCGCCTCGATAACCTGTTCGCGTGTGGCATCGGGACAACCGTAAGCGATGTTTTCCGCCACCGTGCCCTCAAACAGCCAAGTGTCCTGCAGTACCATGCCAAAGGCACGGCGCAGGCTTGCGCGCGTGTAGTCACGCGAGGAACGGCCATCGACCGCGATGCGACCGGCATCGATATCGTAAAAACGCAGCAGCAAATTGATGAGCGTTGTCTTGCCACAGCCCGTGGGGCCGACGAGGGCAAAGCGCGTGCCGGGCTTGGCATCGATGCAGATATCCTGCAGCAGTTTGCGGTCGGGCACGTAGCTAAAGTCCACATGCTCAAAGGCAACCTCGCCCTTCGGGGCGGCGAGCTCAATGGCATCCACAGCGTCGGGCTCCTGCTCGCGCGCATCGAGCAGCGCAAACATGCGGCGCGCCGAGGCGTACGCGGTCTGAATCTGCGTAATAACGCTGGTGACCTCGTTGAACGGCTTGGTGTACTGGTTGGCGTAGGACAGAAAGATCTGCACGCCGCCCACCGTAAGCGCCGCCGGCACACCCGTGATCACGCCCACGCAGCCGATCACGGCGACCACGGCGTAGATGATGTTGTTGATAAAACGCGTGCCGGGGTTGCTCGTCACGCCGGGGTTAGAGAGCGAACCCATAAACTGCGCGCGCTCACCTGCCGTATAGAGCTCGGCGTTGAGGGCATCAAAGCGCAGCTGCGCGTTGGGGCCATAGGCAAACGCGTCCACGAGCTTCTGCTCGCCTACGTACTCCTCGATATGACCACCGAGCTGCCCTTGAATACGCTGCTGTGCCGTAAAGCTCTTGTTGGAAAGCTTGGCGATGGCGCCGGCTGCAAAAATGGAAAGCGGCGTGACGAGCACCACCACAAGCGTCATGGTCAGGTTGATGGAAAGCATAAACGCGAGCGTGCCCACGATGGTGATGACGCCGGTAAAGAGCTGGGTAAAGCCCTGCAGCAGACCATCGCCCACCTGGTCGACGTCGTTGACTACGCGGCTCATAAGGTCACCGTGGGCATGGCTGTCGATAAAGCTGAGCGGCATACGGCTGAGCTTGTCGCTCGCCTCCACGCGCATGTCGCGCACCGTCTCGTAGGACAGACGGTTAACGCAGTAGCCCTGCAGCCACTGGAAGGCCGCGGCACCTACGACGACAATCGCGAGCTTGGTGACGAGCGGCAGTAGCGCGTCGAAGTCCACCTGCCCGGTAGCAATAACCAGGTCGATGCCCTCGCCGATAAGAATAGGTGTGTAGAGCTGCAAAATCACGGAGATAGCGGCACTCACAAACGACGCCGTAAACGAAATGCGATGCGGACGGACGTAGCCCATCAGGCGGCGCGTCACCGCGCCCACGGGATAGCGCTCGGGGTCGCCGGGCTGGCGCGGGCCGTCGCCCAGATCGTTGAGCTTGTCGTTGCCAGACACATTGGCCGTCATCGTGGCGACCGAACCGGAGGAAGTATACGGATTCATCTAGCAGCCCTCCTTTGCGCAGACGGATGCGGGGGCGGTTGGGGCGGACGCGGGTGTCGCACTCCCCTGCCGGCCCTCGAGCTCCTCGCGGCGAAGCTGCGACTGGCAGATCTCTCGGTAGAGCTGGCAGCTTGCATACAGCTCGTCATGCGTGCCCAGGTCCGCGACCGAACCGTGATCGAGCACGCAGATCATGTCGGCGTCGCGCACGGTCGAGACGCGCTGGCTCACAATCACCGTGGTCAGCGGCAGCCCGCCCTCGGCGGCACCGCGCACGCTGCGCTCGCGAATGGCATGGCGAAGCGCCGCGTCGGTCTTAAAGTCGAGCGCCGAGGCAGAATCGTCCATGATCAATATCCGAGGCGAACCCACCAAGGCGCGCGCGATGGTCAGGCGCTGGCGCTGGCCACCGCTAAAGTTCTTGCCGCCCGCCTCGACCGGGGCGTCGAGGCCCTGGGGCTTGTTGTGCACGAACTCGCTCGCTTGCGCCATATCGAGCGCTGCCCAGAGCTCCTCGTCGGTCGCCGACTCGTCACGCCAGGTCAGGTTGCTGCGGATAGTGCCGCTCACCAGCGACGCACGCTGCGGAACGGTCGCGACCACGTGGCGCAGCTGGTCGAGCTGCCAGGCGCGCACGTCGGAGCCCATCACGTACACGCTGCCCACGCCCGCATCGTACAGGCGCGGGATAAGCGAAACGAGGGTCGACTTACCGCTGCCCGTGCCGCCGATAATGCCGAGGGTTTTGCCCACCGGCAGCTCCAGAGTCACATCGCTCACGGCATTTGCCGCGCCGGCGCCAAACGAGAAGCTCGCATGGTCAAAGCTCAGCGCAGGGACCGGAACAGCGCCACCCGTCAGGTCGCTCGGCTCAGGCAGCGCGACCGGCTGGTTGCCCTCGTCAGCGATGCTCGGCACGCAATTGAGCACCTCGTTGATACGCGACGCGCTGGCGCTTGCCTTGGTAAAGACCACGACCAGGTTGGCGACGTACACGATGGAGGTCAGGGTCTGCGTCATGTAGTTCACAAACGCCATGACCTGGCCCTGCGTGAGCTCGCCCGCGTTGACCTGAATGCCGCCCACCCACAGGATGGCGCACACACCCAGGTTCATCACCAAAAACGTCACGGGGTTGAGAACCGACGAGAGCTTGCCCACCGCGATGGCGGTATTGGCCTGGTCATCGGCGGCTTGGGCAAAACGCTCGCGCTCGTGGTCCTCACGCACAAAGGCGCGAACCACGCGGGCGCCCGAAAGCCCCTCGCGGCAAATGAGCGCGATGCGGTCGAGCTTTGCCTGCAGCTGCTTGTAGTACGGAATGCAGCGCGCCATGACAAACCAAAACACCAGGCCAATGGCGGGCGTGCAAATCAAAAAGATCATGCCGAGCTTAAGGTCGATGGCAAGGGCCGCGCACATAGAGCCCACCGCCAAGAAGGGCCAGCGGATGAGCATGCGCACGCCCAGCGCCACGGCAAGCTGCACCTGGTTGACGTCGTTGGTGATGCGGGTGATAAGCGACGGCGTGCCAAAGCGGTCGAGTTCGGCATAGCTCAACTTGTTGATGTGCTGGTAGAGCGCACCGCGGATATCGGTGCCCATGCCCTGCGAGGTGAGCGCCGCCATCTTTTGGCAGACGAGCGTAAACGAGATGCCGATCACAGCCATGGCGCCAAGCAGCATACCGTAGTGGACGACGGCGTTGACATCGTGTGCGCCAATACCCTTATCGATCATCTGGGCAATCACCAGCGGCGTAAGCAGGTCAAAGATCACTTCGATCAGCTTGCACGCAGGGCCAATCACCATATACCGGCGAAACTTACCACCAAAACGCCTGAGCAGCTCAATCATAAAAAGGCGCTCCCTATCATCATTCACACTCAATTCGAACCATGATAGTACGGTGAACCCAAAAGAAGCGTAAACAACTCGTCATTTCTAATGGGATTCGGTTTCCAAAGAAGCGGAGAGGCACGCTCACATCCGACCAACGTCGGGTCGACCACTTGGTATACTTACATTAGTGCTACCAAGTGAGTCGCCGACCCTTGAAATGAGGTGCCGAGATGAACGACATTCTCGCAAGAAGAGCAAGACGAGCAACTGTGGGCATCGCCCTTTCCGCGGCACTTGTCGCGGGAATCGCCCCCGTAACGGCGATCGCGGCAGAAACCAGTTCCCCCACCGGTGCGGCCGTTTCGCAGACGAGCGCCGCCAACGGCAATTCGGGCGCCCCGCAGACAGAAGACGCGGCCGCCGCAAAAGAAAAAGCGTATGCAGCCATGCAGGAAGCGCTCAAAAACCTCGAGGCCGCAAAAGACGCCGCAAGTCCCGAGAAAATTGCGAGATTCAATGATGACATTGCCCGTTTTCAAGAGCTCCGCGACAAGATGGCGGCGCAAGCCGTCGAAGAGAGGGAACTCCTTCCCACCATGCAAGCGGACATCGATGCAGCCCAAGCCAAATACGACGGGGCCATCAACCGGGTAAGCGAGCTCCAAGCAGAATTAGACAAGAAACTTGAGGTGCTTAAGGCACTCGAAGCGCTCGGCGACGAGGAGCTTGTCGAAACTGTTAAACAGCAAATAAAGCAGTTGCGCCAAGAGATCGTAACGGCAAAAGCGCGAGTTGACTTTTGCGAAATGGAGCTCCGCGAGGTCAAGGGCCGCCTCGAAAGGCAGGAAAGACAAGTTAATGACTGTGAACGTGCTGCAGAGAAGTATAAAGCCCATACCGACCAGTTCATAGCCTGGCGAGATGCGCTCACCGACGATTTGGAAAAGGCACGGGCGGCCTATGACGACGCCTGCAAGGCATACGAAGAGGCAAAAGCCACGGCAGATAAGGCCACCTCGCCCGAGATAACGAAACCCACCGAGACGACGCCTCCCTCCGGCTCGGCGCAACCGGCCGAGACGGCACAGCCCGCCGGCTCGCCCGCGGCCGGCAAAGACGCCGCACCGAGCTCCACCAAGCAGGCGAACTTGAGCAGCGGCAAGCAAGCAGATACGACCGCCGGCAAGCTCGCGAACACGGGCGACGCAGCGCCGAGCGCAATCGCACTAGCAGGAATCGCCGCCGCAGGACTCGGAATAACCGCCACAGCCACACGCCGCCTCAAGAACTCAAAATAGCCGCCAGAGCATACTACCTTCGCCAATCCACAAACCCAGAGACAAAAAGAGGCCCGTTTCCCCAACCCAGGGAAACGGGCCTCTTTACTTGTAAAAACAAATGGTAATGCCGCCGTCTCTTGAACCACGCAGCCATCAATGCCCAGACAACACTAGCAAGCCGCGTTCCTTAAGGGATAGATTTAATGGCTGTTAATCAAGGGGTATACGCGCACGCCCGATCAATGGCGGGCAAACCGCCTGATATACTTACATTAGTGCTACCAAGTTAGTCGCCAACCCTTGAAATGAGGTGCCGAGATGAACGACATTCTCGCAAGAAGAGCAAGACGAGCAACTGTGGGCATCGCCCTTTCCGCGGCACTTGTCGCGGGAATCGCCCCCGTAACGGCGATCGCGGCAGAAACCAGTTCCCCCACCGGTGCGGCCGTTTCGCAGACGAGCGCCGCCAACGGCAATTCGGGCGCCCCGCAGACAGAAGACGCGGCCGCCGCAAAAGAAAAAGCGTATGCAGCCATGCAGGAAGCGCTCAAAAACCTCGAGGCCGCAAAAGTTGCCGCAAGTCCCGAGAAACTTGCGGAAATCGATGATGACATTGCCGCTTTTCAAGAGATCTACGACATGGTGGTGGCGGAAGCCGCCAAACGGAGGGAGCCCCTTCCCGCTATGCAAGCGGACGTCGATGCAGCCCAAGCCAAATACGATGAGGCCCACAACCGGGTAATCGAGCTTCAGGCAAAATTAAAAGAGGCATACGACAACGGAGATTACGCAACTGCTCAACAGTTGCGTTCGGAGATCATGATGGCAGATTCGCGAGAACGTTCTTGCGAATATGAGCTTGCCCACTACCGAAGCCGCCTCGAAAGTCAGAAAGGACACGTTCAGTATTTCGAGAGTGCGGCGGAGGAAGCCAAAGCCAGCGTCGACGAAAGCATAGCCAAGCGAAATGCGCTCACCGACGATTTGGAAAAGGCACGGGCGGCCTATGACGACGCCTGCAA
>CABUBS010000040.1 GCA_902489855.1 uncultured Collinsella sp. | reverse complement strand
GCCGCCTGATTGTAGTCGAACCTGGTCTACTGGCTGGCGTTTCAGCTCCTGACGGGCAACTGCGACACGCAGAACCGCAACTGTTATCTGTACAGCCCGCTCAACTCCAATACCTGGTACTTCCTCGATTGGGACAACGACGGCATGCTGCGTAAGCTTGAGTTGAGCCTGAAGGGGTTCTCGGACTATGCGAGCTGGGAGCGCGGTGTGAGCAACTACTGGGGCAACGTGCTGTTCAATCGCGCGTTGCGCAGCAAGTCGTTCCGCAACGAACTCGACCGTGCCGTCAAGGACTTGCGCTCGTATTTGACCGAGGAGCGCCTGAGCAAGATGATCGAGCATTATCGAGAGGTCACGGAGCCGCTTGTCTTTGCTGCGCCCGACCTGGAGCATCTGCCCGTGACCAAGGACGAATACGAGCAGATTGCCGCGGCGATTCCGTCCGAGATCGAGGAGAACTATAAGAGCTTTCGCGAGAGTTTTAAAAAGCCCATGCCGTTCTACATTGGCGTGCCGCAGATCGATAACGGCAAGCTGCGCATTAACTGGGATGCGTCCTACGACTTTGAGGCGCGCGACATTCGCTACAACGTAGAGCTTGCGCGCGACTTTGCCATAAGCGATGTGGTCTTTAAGGCCGAGGACGTGCTGCTTCCCGAGGTGACCTGTGATGCGCCCGATACCGGCCAGTATTTTGTGCGCGTGCGTGCCACCAACTCCGACGGCTTTACGCAAGATGCGTTTGACTACTATGTGACCGACGACGGCAAGCACTACGGCATGAAGTGTTTTTACGTGCAAGACGGCGGTAAGGTCGTGGAGGACACGTATGAGGAGGGCTAGCGCGCTGCTTGAGCGCTTGGCGGCTCCACCTGTGCGTACCACGCAGGAGCGTTACCGCCACGAGCTCAAATATCTCATTAACGAGGGCGAGCACTCCGCGCTTGCCTGTCGCATGGCGCCGGTTTTTAAACTGGACAAGCATGCGCGGGCGGGTGGTTACACCATTCGCAGCCTGTATTTTGATGACTACTGCAACTCGGCCTACGAGGAAAAAGACGCCGGCATTCTCATGCGCAAAAAGTATCGCGTGCGCATCTATAACGGCAGCGACAAGGTGATTAAGCTCGAGCGCAAAAAGAAGTACGGCAGCTGGATTTACAAGGAGGACGCGCCGCTCACGCGCGGTGAGTTTGAGCAGATTCTGGCTGGCGACTACGACTTTTTGCTGAGGAGTCCTTATCCGCTCTGTCGCGAGTTCTACATCGAGTGCATCTGCAATATGATGCGCCCGCGGACCATCGTGGACTACGAGCGCGAGCCGTGGGTGATGGATGAGGGCACCGTGCGCATCACGTTTGACATGAACGTGCGTGCCGCGGTGGGAAGCTTCGATATCTTTGACGCGACGCTGCCCGCGCTGCCGGTCCTGGAGCCCGGCAAGCAGGTGATGGAGGTCAAGTTTACGGAGTTTTGCCCGCAGCTGGTGCGCGATATGGTGCCGCCGGGAGCGGCCGAACTCACGGCGGTCTCAAAGTACTGCCTGTGTTATGACAAGACCGCCTACCTGCGCGGTTTTAACTACTGGGAATCGGATTTTGGGAACCGAGGGGATATTTAAACCATGAGCACCAGGGACTTTTTTAAGAACTCCGTCTTGGAGGCGTTCGGTCAGGTCGACCCTGCCAAGATTGGCCTGTCGCTGCTCGTGGCGCTCGCCATGGGCATCCTGATCTATTACGTGTACAAGCGCTTTTTTACCGGCGTGGTCTATTCGCGCAGTTTTGCCGTGACGCTCGTGGGCATGTGCGTGCTCACCTGCATGGTCACGCTCGCGATCTCGACAAACGTGGTCATCTCGCTTGGTATGGTCGGTGCTCTGTCTATCGTCCGTTACCGTACGGCGGTCAAGGACCCGCTCGACCTGCTGTATCTGTTTTGGTCCATTACCACGGGCATTACAGCGGGAGCCGGTATGTATGCGCTCGTGGGACTCACGGCGGTGGTGATCGTGGTGATGATTGCCGGCTTTGCGAGCCACCAGGACAAGGCGCGCGTGTACATGATGGTCATTCACTACACGGGTCAGACCACCGGCGACGATATCGTGCGTGCATTTGGGCGCACCAAGTTTTCCGTCAAGTCCAAGACGATGCGCGGCGACAAGGTCGAGATGGCCGTTGAGGTGTTCTCGGACGGCGTGGATATGCCCTATGCCGACGCCATCCGCGCGCTCGATGGCGTGGAAGATCTAACGTTGATCCAATACAACGGCGAATATCACGGCTAATTTTGTTCCGGCGTTCTAACGAACGCCGGACCGCTCGACGCTGCTTGCGCTGACGTTTTCTCGACCTGGGTGGGCTGGTCTTGGTTTGGTTTTATGTAAGGGATGGTGCCGCGTGGACGTGCAACAGCTAGAAGAGTCCTGGGCTGCAAGGGCCGGCGCGCGTGAGGCGCGTCTTGTTGCGGCCTCGCATGTGCCGGCGGCGCTGTCTCTGTTGGGGATTGTGCGCCCCGGTGACCGCCTGGTTGCGTTTGCCGATGACTTTGCCGATGCGTTTGCGCACGGCTTTGAAGGCTGTGATGTTGTGCTTGTGGACCCGCCGTCGGTTGCGGCGTTTACTGCCGCGTCCGAGGATTTTGATGCTTCGTTTGATGCCGAGGGGCCGCACCTGTGGTGGTTCGTCAACTCTATCGGCGGGTTTGGTCTGCGCGTTCCCGATCTTCGCGCTCTGGGCCGCGCGGCTCGTGAGGCCCACGCGCTGCTAGTTGTGGACAACACCGTGGCGTCGGCTTTTGGCTGCGATCCGCTGCGGCTGGGTGCTGCGCTGTCGCTCGAGGCACTCGACCGTGTGTGTGCCGGTGAGGCTCCACGCAAGCTCGTAGCCGCCTCGGTCGCGCGCTCGCAGCTCAAGCGCCATCGTGTGGATGCCGCTGCCGAGTGCGCACACGCGTTGCTTGCGGACTGCGGTGCGTCTGTGCTTGGCCTGTCTGCCGAGGAGACCGACGTGCTAGAACGCGGGCTGTCCTCGCTCGATGCTCGCATGCAGGCGCACTTCGATCGCGCCCGTGCGCTGGCCGAGTATCTGGCTGCTAACGAGATGGTGTGTAACGTTCGCTATCATGGGCTGGGTTCGCATCCCGATCATGCGGTTGCAACGGGAATCCTCGAGCACGGCTTTGGCCCGGCGGTTGAGTTTGACCTTATCGAGCGAAGTGCGGGTGAGCTGTTCGACACATTGCCGGGGGAGTTCAGCACGTCGCCCGCCGGCGGCGCAACGACACGCCTTTCGGCCCCACGCGGCAAGCAGAGGGGAACCATCCGCCTCTTCGCCGGTACCGACGACCCCCTAACCGTAGCCGCCGCCCTAGACAACGCCCTCCGCAAATTAGCTACTCTTTGATGCTGGCGATGAGGTTGTTTGCTTTGGTGGCGATGATGTTGTTGATGTCGGCCTGGAGGGCTTCGTAGACTTCGATGGCTCGCTCGCCGGCGGGGGTGAGCGTGGATCCGCGGGCGCCGTCGCGCTCGATGAGCTTGCAGCCCAGCTGACCTTCGGCTTCGTTTACAATGCGCCACGCTTTGGAATACGCCATGCCCATACTCTTGGCGGCGCGGTTGAGCGAGTGCTCGCGAGCGATGCCCTGCAGCAACAAAACGCAACCATGGCCGAACACGCCCGGCAGATCTTTGTCGCACGCTTGAATGACCAATTTTGCCGTCGTCTTGTACTCCATGTGCCCCACGTCTCCCCGCTAAAGTGTTTGCTGGGCAAACGCAAAGCCTGCGTCAAACCCTCGTGTGCTCTTCTTAAATCATGCATTGTAGCAGTCAAAGTGCGTTAAGATACTTCCCCAGTATTGGGCGCCCAAGGTTGGGCTGGGTCCTACGAGGCCTGCAGCCGACCGGTCGCATGGAAAAAGGAGAAACATGGCTACGTTCTTTCCCGGTGAGTCCCACACGTTTTCGGAGTATCTGCTGGTCCCTGGTTACTCGTCCTCGCAGTGCATCCCCAACAACGTCTCTCTCAAGACGCCGCTAACCCGCTTTAAGCGCGGTGAGAAGCCGGCAATCACCCTGAACATCCCCATGGTTTCCGCCATCATGCAGTCCGTCTCGGGCGTCGACATGGGTGTCGCGCTCGCTACCGAGGGTGGCCTGTCCTTCATTTACGGTTCCCAGAGCGCCGAGTCCGAGGCCGCTATGGTCAAGGCCGTCAAGGATCACAAGGCTGGTTTCGTTCAGTCTGATTCCACGCTGACCCCCGACATGACCATGGAGCAGGTCATCGAGCTCAAGGAGAAGACCGGTCACTCCACCATGCCGGTCACCGACGACGGCACTCCCAAGGGTAAGCTCCTGGGCATCGTCACCAGCCGTGACTATCGCCCCAGTCGCGATGACCACCAGACGAAGGTCTCCGAGTTCATGACCCCGCGTGAGCAGCTCATCGTGGGCGACAAGAACATCAGCCTCAAGGTTGCCAACGACGTCATCTGGGACAACAAGCTCAACGCCCTGCCGATCGTCGACGACAACGATCACCTCATGGGCATCGTCTTCCGCAAGGACTACGACAGCCACAAGACCAACCCCAACGAGCTGCTCGACGGCGACAAGCGCTACATGGTCGGCGCCGGTATCAACACCCGCGATTATGCCGAGCGCGTGCCGCTGCTCATAGAGGCCGGCGCCGATGTCCTGTGCATCGACTCTTCCGAGGGCTTCAGCGAGTGGCAGAAGCGCACCATCGAATGGATCCGCGCCAACTACGGCGAGGACGTCAAGGTCGGTGCCGGTAACGTCGTCGATGCCGAGGGCTTCCGCTTCCTGGCCGACTGCGGTGCCGACTTCATCAAGGTCGGTATCGGCGGCGGTTCCATCTGCATTACCCGCGAGACCAAGGGTATCGGCCGTGGCCAGGCCACCGCGCTGATCGACGTCTGCCGCGCTCGCGACGAGTACTACGAGGAGACCGGCGTCTACGTGCCCGTGTGCTCCGACGGCGGCATCGTCTACGATTACCACATGACGCTCGCCCTTGCCATGGGCGCCGACTTTATGATGCTGGGCCGCTACTTCGCACGCTTTGACGAGAGCCCGACCGAGCGCGTCAACGTGAACGGCCAGTACATGAAGGAGTACTGGGGCGAGGGTTCTGCGCGTGCCCGCAACTGGCAGCGCTACGACCTGGGCGGTGCCGCGAAGCTCAGCTTCGTCGAGGGCGTCGACTCCTACGTTCCCTACGCCGGCTCCCTCAAGGACGGTGTGGGCGGCACACTCTACAAGGTCAAGTCCACGATGTGCAACTGCGGCGCCCTCTCGATCCCCGAGCTCCAGGAAAAGGCACGCCTGACCCTGGTTTCCTCGACCTCGATCGTCGAAGGCGGTGCCCACGACGTCGTAGTCAAGGACTCTCAGCAGAGCGTTTCCTATCGCTAACTGGGACGCGTTGCCCGGAGCAAATCGTCCCATTTTGGTTTTGCGAGGGCGGTGCCTCAGGGCATCGCCCTCTTTATTGTTGCAGTACAGAAAGGGGTGCCGATGACAAAACATGAGGATCGTGTGCTGTCGCTCGATGGACTGCGAGGTCTGGGGGCGCTGCTGGTGTTTCTGTATCACATCGACATCATGGTTAAGCCATTTGGTGATCAGGGGGGGGGTTCCAAGTCTCTTCCCCGGTGGCGCCTCGGTCATGGTGTTCTTTGTTCTTTCCGGTATCGTATTGTCCCTAGTTCCATTTAAACGGATGAAGGACGGCGGTTACGACTGGCTTGGGTACTATCCCAGACGAATCGTTCGCCTGTGTGTGCCGCTCTTTGCCGCGATCCTTCTTGCCCTCCCTGCCGGTTATGTCGCCTGGCGCATCGGGTCGACGTCCCGCTCCGCGCTTGCCATTGCCTACGGTGGGGGACTACCGGTTATCGTTCATGACCTCCTTATGCAGTTTGACCTGCTTTTCAATGTCTCCGACGGCATGAATAACCTGTTTGGTGCTCCGCTCGCGCGCATCGATTCCCCGGTGTGGTCCATGAGTTGGGAACTGTGGTTCAGCCTGACGTTACCCTTGGCCGTTTGGTGCGTGTCACGCATCCGCAATACGGGACGTGCGATCACGGTGGTGTTCGCTGCGGTTTTCATCTCGCATTGGTCGGGCTATTTTCCGCTGCGATTGTGTCTCATGTTCTGGCTCGGCGTGATGATCGCAAAACACTTCAACAAAGTGAAAGCCTTTAAGCCTACAGTTCCGTTCGAACTTGTGGCTGTTGTTCTATCTATGGCAGCCATCGAGCTCGCTCTTGTATGGCATCCTGGTGGAGTTATCGAGGCGCTCGAACTGACGTTCAGAGACGCAGCCTGCTTGGTCATCGCCCTCATCTCAGTTGCGAACGGTTTTGCGCGCCAAGCGCTCTCCATGCGCCCGATGGTGTTTTTAGGCAAGATCTCGTATAGCTTGTATCTCACCCACGCCATCCTCATCGGAGGTTTTGTCGCCTTGCTTCCTAAGCTGGGACTCGCATCTCCACTCGCTATCGCCGCAGTCTCCCTGATAGCCAGCGTGGCGTTCGCAATCGCGTTCTGGCGCATCGTCGAGGTTCCAAGCATCAAAGCGTCACGAGCCCTCGTCTCATCCCGCCCCTAACCGGGACATTTTGCTCCGGGCAAATTGTGCCACTTGCAGGCATCTCGCTTGTCGTATTTGCTATTATCATGCGAGTCAACCTTAGGGTCGGGCGGCTTAGCTTTGTTCGCTACAAGTTCCGCACGCAAAGAAGAGCACTTAATGTGCTCTTCGTCTTGCGCAGGACTGTCCGCAGTAGCGAATAAAGCTAAGCCGCCCGACCCCAGCTAAGATTAAAGGAGCTGATATGTGCGATTGCACAGATCATAAGGACGAGATCCCTGCCTACGACGCGCAGGCCATTGAGTCCCGGTGGATGAAGGCCTGGGAGGACTCCAACCTCTTCGCGGTCGACACCGACGCCAGCAAGCCCAAGAAGTACGTGCTCGAGATGTTCCCGTATCCGTCGGGCGACCTGCACATGGGCCACGCGCGCAACTACACCATCGGCGATGCCATGGCCCGTCAGGCCCGTATGCGCGGCTACGACGTGCTGCACCCCATCGGCTTTGACGCCTTTGGCCTGCCCGCCGAGAACGCTGCCATCAAGCACAACACGCAGGCTGCCGCCTGGACGTATAAGAACATGGACCAGGCGCTCGCCACGATGAAGCGCATGGGCTTCTCCTACGATCTGGATCGCATGGTCAAGACCTGCAGCCCCGACTACTACCGTTGGGGTCAGTGGATCTTTGAGAAGCTGTGGGAAAAGGGCCTGGTCTACCGCAAGAAGAACCCGGTCAACTGGTGCCCTAACTGCAAGACCGTTCTGGCCAACGAGCAGGTCACCGAGGGTAAGTGCTGGCGCTGTGGCACTGAGCCCGAGAAGCGCGACCTGGAGCAGTGGTACTTCAAGATTACCGAGTACTCCCAGGAGCTGCTCGACGATCTGGAGAAGCTCCCCGGCTGGCCCGAGCGCGTTAAGCAGATGCAGGCCAACTGGATCGGCCGATCCGAGGGCGCCGAGGTCGACTTTACCCTGTGCGACCAGGATGGCGAGCCCATCGAGGGCGACGAGGGCAAGATCACCGTCTTCACCACGCGTGCCGATACGCTCTTTGGCGTTTCCTTCTTTGTCCTGGCTCCCGAGTACGCCCGTCTGCACGAGCTCGTCGAGGGCACGGAGTACGAGGAGGCCGTGACCAAGATCGTCGAGGACTCCAAGCATATCTCTGCCGTCGAGCGTGCCCAGGGAACCCTCGAGAAGCACGGTGCCTTTACCGGCCGCTACGTGGTGAACCCCGTCAACGGCGAGAAGGTCCCCGTGTGGGTTGCCGATTATGTCGTTGCCGACTACGGCACCGGTGCCGTCATGGCCGTTCCCTGCGGCGACCAGCGCGACTTTGAGTTCGCCCGCAAGTATGACCTGCCTATTGTGCCGATCATTCTGGACGATGACGATCGCGCTGCCGTCGAGGCCAGCGGCGAGACCATCGATACCTTCCATGCCGAGACCGTCGACTGGGATTGCGCTCACGCTGCAGAGGGCACGCTCGTCCAGTCGGGCAAGTACACTGGTATGCGCGGCGGCAAGCACTCCGAGGGCGAGGCCGCGATCGTGGCCGACCTCGAGGCCATGGGCTGCGGCCGTCGCAAGGTCGAGTTCCGTCTGCGCGACTGGCTCATTTCCCGTCAGCGTTATTGGGGCAACCCCATCCCGGCTATCCACTGCGAGCACTGCGGCATCGTGCCCGTGCCCGAGGATCAGCTGCCGGTGACGCTGCCCGAGAACCTGGACCTGGGCGCTGGCGAGACCCTCGCCGAGTGCAAGGAGTTCTACGAGACCACCTGCCCGGTCTGCGGTCGCCCGGCCAAGCGCGAGACCGACACCATGGACACCTTCACCTGCTCCAGCTGGTATTACCTGCGCTATACCGATCCGCACAATACCGAGCTGCCTTTCTCCCGTGAGGCAGCCGACCGTTGGATGCCCGTCGATAACTACATCGGCGGTATCGAGCACGCCATTCTGCACCTGCTCTACAGCCGCTTCTTTACCAAGGCGCTGCGCGACCTGGGCCTGCTGAGCGTGGACGAGCCCTTCACCAACCTGCTGTGCCAGGGCATGGTCAAGGACGAGAACGGCGACACCATGTCCAAGTCCAAGGGCAACGTCGTGCCCCCGAGCTCGGTCATCGAGCCCTACGGCGCCGACACCATGCGTCTGGCGATCCTGTTTATCGCCCCGCCCGAGAAGGACTTCGACTGGGATCCCAAGGCCGTCGAGGGCGCCAACCGCTTCATCAAGCGCGCCTGGCGTATCGTGTGGCAGCTCGTCCAGTCCGGTGACGCCAGCGTGGCCTTCGACAAGGCTGCGCTTGACGAGGCCGCGATGAAGCTCTATCGCGAGCGTCACCGCACCATCGCCAAGTGCACCGAGGACTATGACCGCGGCCAGTTCAACACCGCGATCTCGGCCGTCATGGAGCTCGTCAACGCGGCGAGCGCCTACCTCAACGCCACCGAGGGCGCTGCCCGCGACAATGCCCTGTGCTACGGCGTGGCCAAGGACATCGTGAGCGTCCTTGCCCCCATCTGCCCGTTCTGGGCCGACGAGCTGTGGCACGAGGCGCTCGGCTGCGAGGGCAACGCCTACACCGCCGCCTGGCCCGAGTTCGACCTGGCCGAGTCCGTTGAGGACACGGTGCAGATCGTGGTCCAGGTGCTCGGTAAGGTCCGCGGCCGCGTCGACGTGGCCCGCGATGCCTCCAATGAGGATATGCAGGCTGCCGCCGAGGTCGCCGTCGCCAAGTGGCTCGAGGGCAAGACGGTCGTCAAGGCCATCTGCGTGCCCGGCAA
Organism: uncultured Collinsella sp.; assembly: GCA_902489855.1. GTDB lineage: Bacteria > Actinomycetota > Coriobacteriia > Coriobacteriales > Coriobacteriaceae > Collinsella. The sequence goes on along the minus strand of CABUBS010000040.1, from coordinate 3,921 downwards.
GCTGGTCAACCTGGTGGTCAAGTAAGCGCTGCGCGTAAAGCTGACATGCAATAAACGAGGGACGGTCCGGTTGGGCCGTCCCTCGTTTTGTGTTGTATGCCCTGCTTAGTCAGTGCGTGGCACCGTCTTCTACGGGATGTGTACCAGGTCCCTAAAGTAAACGTTGCCCGTTGCCTCTTCGAACATCCAAATGTTGAGGTAGATGTCGTTGAGGTCGTTGTTCACATCAAAGTCCGGGTCGTCGAAGGTGCCCACAAAGGTGAGCATGGCGCGCGTTTCCTCTCCAGCGGCGACTGGCTGGCGCATGCGCACATCGCGGACCACGCCGTTGACGTAGGCATGGGAGTCCACATCGCCAAACATCATGTCGACACCGGTGTTGTTGGTCACCGTAAAGACGAGCGTGGCGTCGCCGTAGCCATCCGTGTCCTTGCCCACGCAGGTAACATGGACGTTCTCGTCTGCCTCAAGGTCGATGGGGAACTGTTCTTGGGGTTCGGGGCCCAGACTCTGGGGATCGACGATATCTTCGTCTATTTTGTCGAAGCTCTCCGATGGCGTCGTTTTCTCGATGGCTTTTGTGCTGCCAGGGTTCGGTTCGCATGTGTCGGTTTTGCCATTCGCGTTGCCGCAGCCCAAGAGGGCCAACGAGCACGTTGCGATGGCGAGCGCAGTCATGCAGAGGTTGCCGAGACGTTTCATGGGTGCCTCCTTGCCGTAGAGGTTCTGGAAGGGCGTGCGGGCAATATGAGGGGTCGTTTTTCTTGCTACAGAATGTCCCTTAGCACTAGTCTGACCGATATACACTCAGTTACGGAATGCCCATGGGGCCCGATTTGCCTGACGTGCTGGGACGCATGGCCCGTTTTGGGGCTTTTAGGGGAGTGCCATGTGGTGGTTCTCGCCCAATTATCTATTTCTTGTGGAGAAGCTGTGCGCACGCAGACCTGCAGATTCGTACTGTGCTTGCACGTTTCCGCAGCTATTGGTATAGTTTGCTTGCAAATGAAGTTGTAATTGAAAGAAGTGGGGTTTCGGCCCCGCTTCTTTTTTGTATGGATGGAGGTGCCGCAATGGTCAAGACCAAGACCGAGCAGGCGATCATCGACGCACTCGAGGCCGTCGCTCCCCAGCACGATGTCGACATCGTCGACGTCGAGCTCGTGGGTGCCACCAAGGCCCCCTGCGTGCGCGTGCGTATCGAGGGTGCCGAGGGTCAGAGCCTGTCGCTCAACGACGTCACGGCCAACACCAAGTGGGTCGGCGATGTAATTGAGGAGCTTGACCCCATCTCTTCGAGCTATACGCTCGAGGTGTCGAGCCCGGGTATGGCGCGCCCGCTGCGCCGCCCGAGTGACTTTGCCCGCTTTGTGGGCGAAAACTGTGAGCTCACCTCCACCGCCACCGAGGGCCGTCGCAAGTACGCCGGCAAGATTGCCGCCGCTACCGAGACGAACGTGACCCTCGAGCTCGAGGACGGCGAGTCCGTTGCCCTTGATTTTTCTGATGTTAAAAAGTGCAAGTTGAAGCCCACCTACGACTTCAAGCCCGCGAAGGAAGGAAAGTAAGATGGCAGCATCCGACATGATGTCCGCCCTGATGGAGCTTTGCCAGGAGAAGCACATCGACCAGCTCTACCTGATCGACCGCCTGGAGCAGTCGCTCGCCAAGAGCTATGCCGAGATCCTGCATCTTGAGTGGGGCGCCAAGGTGACCATCGACCGCACCACCGGCAAGATCTATGTCTACCGCCTGGAGCCGATCGACGATTCCATGGACGAGGAGGGCAACTTCACCGAGTTCGAGGAGATCGACGTCACCCCCAAGAACACGAGCCGCATCGCTGCCCAGCACGCCAAGGCCGAGATCAACGCAATCGTGCGCAACTCCGCCCGCGAGCAGATCTACGAGGAGTTCTCCGGCCGCATCGGTGACCTCATCAGCGGTACCGTCCTGCAGTCCACGCCCGACTTCACGATCGTCAAGATCCGCGAGGGCGTCGAGGCCGAGCTTCCGCACTTCGACCAGCGCCGTTACGAGAACGAGCGCAACGAGCGTCCGATGGGCGAGCGCTACCTGCACAACCAGCACATCAAGGCCGTGATCATCGACGTTCGCGACCCCAACTCCAACCTGCAGCCGGTTCGTGGCGAGCACAGCCGTCCGCCGATTGTCATCTCCCGTACCCACCCCGAGCTCATGCGTCGTCTGTTTGAGCAGGAGGTGCCCGAGATCTATGAGGGCACCGTCCAGATCAAGTCGATCGCCCGCGAGCCCGGCCAGCGCTCCAAGGTCGCCGTCCACTCGCTCGACGACCGTCTGGATCCCGTGGGCGCCTGCGTCGGCCCCAAGGGCAGCCGTGTTCGCGCTGTCGTGGGCGAGCTCCGCGGCGAGCGCGTCGACGTCATCCTGTGGGATGCCGATCCTGCCGTCTATGTCGCTAACGCCCTGTCGCCCGCCAAGGTCACCCGCGTCCTCATCGACGAGGAGAAGGCCTACGCCGGCGTCATCGTGCCCGACGACCAGCTGTCCCTCGCCATCGGCAAGGAGGGCCAGAACGCCCGCCTCGCCGCGCGCCTGACCGGCTGGCACATCGACATCAAGTCCGAAACGCTTGCCGCCGACATCCTCAAGAACGTTCCCGTTCACGAGGAGCCCGCCGCCGACCTGATCGGTGACGAGGAGGACGAGGACGTCCGCCGCTGCGAGTACGTGTCCGAGGACGGCATCCAGTGCCGCAACCAGGCTCGTCCCGGCTCCCGTTTCTGCGGTGTACACGACACCGACGCCTTCGATGATGCGGAGGACCTGATCTAGCGCGCGGTCGCGCCGGGCGGGTCCCGGCGCGTCTCCCACGCTCGTTCAGTCTCTAGGCACCCAAGGTGCCAGAAAGGGTAGGTGAAGTCATATGGCAAAAGTCCGTGTGTCCACCCTGGCCAAAGAGTTCGGCATGACCTCCAAGGAACTGATGGGTCATCTCGCCGATATGAAGATTCCCGCTAAGTCCGCTTCCTCCACCTTGGAGGACGCTTATGTCGCTATGGTCCGCAAACAGCTCGCCTCGGTGATCGAGGCTCGCGCTCAGGAAGTCGAGGCCGCCAAGCAGGCCGAGGAGCAGGCAGCTGCCGCCGAGGAGGCCGCACGCGCCGCCGAGGCCGAGCGTGAGCGCATCGCCGCCGAGAAGGCCCGCGAGGAGGAGCGCCGCCAGTTTGCCGCAGCCCAGGCTGCCGAGGAGGCTGCCCGCGCCGAGGCCGAGGCCAAGAAGAAGGCCGAGCAGGAGCGCCTTGCCCGCGAGAAGGAGGAGGCTGCCCGCGAGGCCCAGCGCCGCGCCGTTCCCGCTTCCGACTCCGGTTCGCGCTTCCGTTCGCTGCTCGACCAGATCGCCGCACAGGAGACCGTGCTCAAGGAGAAGAAGGACGCCGAGGACAAGGCCAAGGACGAGCGCGCCGCAGAGCGCGGTAACCGTCGTGGCGGCAACAACGACCGCCGCGGTGGCCGTCGTAACGATCGCAACGCCTCCGACAACAACTCCGAGCGCAACGCTTCCGAGAGCCGTCCGCACAGCCATCGCACCAACGCCAGCAACAACGTCGCTGCCGGCATGGATTTCCCCAACCCCGATAAGCAGGGCAAGGGCAAGAAGCGCAAGGGCGGTCACAACAACGAAGAGGACCACTACAGCCGCATGGCTCGCGAGGCCGAGGAGTACAGCCGCGAGAAGGTGCTCGAGGAGGCTCGTGCTGCCGTCGAGGAGGCCTCTCGCGAGTCCACCGGTCGCCGCAAGAAGCGCAAGGAGAAGCGCGAGCGCGAGGCTGCCAAGGCTCAGGAGGAGCGCAAGATAGAGGAGGCGCTGGCTCAGGGCGTGAACCCCGAGGACCTCGACGCCATCAAGGTCTCCCAGGGCGTTACCGTCCAGGAGCT